>CAIQGU010000465.1 GCA_903871435.1 uncultured Burkholderiales bacterium
CCGATACCCGTGGGGCGACCCAGGCGGTGGCCCAGTGCCTGCCCCAGCTGCTCGAAGAGGTCGGCATCGGGCATGGCCACGCGGGCACGCGCCGCGGCCGCCGGCATGCACCAGACCATGGACATGCGTGCCGGGCGTCCGTCCGCATCGCCCACGGGAAGCGGCAGGAGGGCCAGCGGTCCATCACCGGTGAAGCGCTCGATCGCATCGCCCCGCGGGCAGGAAATTTCCAGTTCTGCGAGCAGAGCATATTGGGCGGCGTCGCGACCCAGTGGCGGCGTGCCTTCGGCATCAATGGCCAGAGGGCCGGTCAGGACGGCGCCGTTGTCCAGGGCAATCTCAACCGCATGGACCTTTTGCCGAACCTCCACCGCCTTGCGCGGCCGCTGCACCGTGATGAGGGCCTGGGCGTCCGCGGCCCGCGCCAGCGCATCGACGAGATCGGCATACCAGACCGTTGCGCCGACGGCCACCCCATCAAAATCCTTCGAGCCCAGCTGGGCCGAACCCAGGTTGCCGCGGGAACTGACGTGAATGCGATGGATTTCTCCCAAAGGCGCGAAGTCGCGCCCCAGCAGCGGCTCGAGAATGTCCAGGGTGCCGCGCGACAGCGCCAGCAGGCGCCGGTCGCGCTGCAGGGCGGCGACAGGTCTCGCATCCACGAGATGGCTGGCGATTCCCTGGCGCGCCAGCAGCAGCGCGCAGACGAGGCCAATGGGACCGCCGCCGAGGATGATCATGGGGGCCGATGGTGCCGGAAGGGGGATGCTCATGGCCAGATTCTATCCACCTCGGCCAGGTCCTCGGGCGTCCCCACATTCCACCAGCGGCCCTGAAAGAGCTGCGCGCCCACCCGACCCTGATCAACGGCAGCAAAAAGCCAGGGAAACAGCTTGGCTCGCACGGGTGCCAGCCCGGCAAAGATGCGGGGCGCCAGCACACCGATATTGGCGTAGGTGTGCAACGGCGCTGTGCGCGTGGCGCGCGCTGCCGCGCCGCCCGCGATGCTGATGCCCATGTCGCCGCGCACGTGGTAGGGGGGATTGGGCACCAGTACAAGATGCGCATCGACATCGCCGCGGTCCGCGGCCGCCGCGGCTTGCGCCAGCGTGGCGTAAGCAAAATCGGTAACGATGTCGCTGCTCACCACCAGGAACGCGCGCTCGCCCAGCAGGTGCAGCGCACGCACGATGCCGCCCAGGGTCTCCAGGGCATCGCTGGCCTGCGTGCCCTCGCGCGAGTAGACGATGCGGGCGCCGTAGCGAGTGCCGTCTCCCAGGGCGCTTTCCAACGGTTCGGCCAGGTGCGCGGTGTTGATCACGAGCTCGGTGATGCCTGCGCGCACCAGCGCGTCGATCTGCCACTCGATGAGCCTCCGTCCGCTCACCGTGAGCAAGGGTTTGGGTATGGTGTCGGTGAGGGGCCGCAGGCGCTCGCCCCGCCCCGCCGCCAGCAGGAGGGCGCGCATCAGAACGTGAACCCCGTTCTGGGCGTGCGCTGGTGCAGGCGGTCGAGCAGGCGCGCCATGCCCGAGAAAACGTCGTAGCGCTCCACCACGCGCGTGGCGTGGCGCAGCACCACCGGCAGGTCATCGAGGTAACGCGGCTTGCCGTCGCGGTAACACAACCGCGCAAAGATGCCCAGCACCTTGAGGGCCCGCTGCAGGCCCATCCATTCCAGGTCCTGCCAGAACGCATCAAAGCGCTCGTGCACTGGCAGGCCTGCGGCGCGCGCCATTTCCCAGTACCGCGCCGCCCAGTCGATCTGCTGCTGCTCGGGCCATTCCACGTAGGCATCGCGCAGCAGGGATACGAGGTCGTAGGTCACGGGGCCGATCACCGCGTCCTGGAAGTCGATGACGCCCGGATTACTCCCGGGCAGATCGAGCACCATGAGGTTGCGGCAGTGGTAGTCGCGGTGCACCAGCACCTGGGGCTGCGCGCACGCTGCGGTGATCAGCCGCTGGAAGCAGGTTTCCAGCGGCTGGCGTTCCCGGTCCGTGAGCGTCATGCCCAGATGGCGCGCGACGTACCAGTCCGGAAAGAGCTCCATCTCGGTGCGCAGGCGGGCGCCATCGTAGGAGGGCAGGTCGGCTGGCACGCTGGCGCCCTGCAGGCGCACCAGCGCCCGCAGCGCGTCGCCATAAAGTGCGGGTATGTCGCGCCCGGGCTGGCGCAGCGCATCAAAGTAGGTGGTGTTGCCCAGGTCCCCCAGCAACAAGAAACCCTGTTCGAGGTCCTGCGCCACGATTTCCGGCGTGCCCACCCCCGCAGCGGCCATCAGGCCCGCGATGCGCACGAATGGCCGGCAGTCTTCGCTGTCGGGCGGTGCGTCCATCACGATATAGCTGGAATCGATCCTTGCCTGCGGACCAGTGCCCTTGGCATCCACGCGAAAATACCGGCGAAAGCTGGCATCGCTGGACGCCGGGCGCAGGGACGCCACCTGCAGGCCCAAGCTGTCCGGCAGCCCGATCAGCCAGTTGGCGGCCAGGGCGCGGCGATCGTCGTGGGTGGGATGGGAACTCACAGGTCTCCTTGTCATATCCGTGGTGGCTTGCGCCGCGACGCGGCGGCCCTTGGCAATCCATCATAATGGCGCGCGGCTGCAATCTTGGTGGCCGACGCCGCGGTGGGAGGAAGGCTATTTCGGTCCAAGTAAAAGGTTTTGGTGGGTGCGTGCCCCGTGGGGCGGGGTCGGCATTCCCGCGGCGGGCGCTTGCGGTACTACTGGCAATTGCCGCATGGGCGCCGACCTATCCCATGGCGCAGCCTGCTGCGGCCGAGCCCGTCCCGGTCAATTCGGCCGGTACCTCTGCTGTCACCCCTCCGGCGTCCGGTGCAGTTGACGCGCCCGGCACAACCCATTCCGGTCCGCCACCCGTCCCACATGGCTTGCGGGTTGAACGCGCCTTGGGCGCGGGCCGCGGCAACAGCAATGCAGGGGCGCCCGTGTTCGTGAAGGCCGACAAAGTCACGGGAGAGTTCAACGACCACACCGAGCTCGAAGGCGCGGTCGAGGTTCGCCACGAGGGCGTGGTGCTGCGCGGCGACCGGGTGCTGTATCAGTTCGAGACGGATGCACTGGCTGTGCGCGGCAAGGTTCGCATGGTGGAGAAGGGCGCGGCGTTCGAGGGGCCGTCACTCGACTTCAAGCTCGAGGCGCATACCGGCGAAATGCCCAATGCCAGTTACACCTACGCCGCCAAGGAAGGCCGCGGGCAGTCGCGCCTGATCGAGTTCCTGGGTGACGACAACATCCGCATGCACGAAGCCACCTACACCACCTGCAAGGCCGATGAACCGGCCTGGTGGATACGGGCCGAGACGATCGACATCAACCAGGACGAGCAAAACGCCGTCGCCCATGGCAGCACCTTGTATTTCCAGGGGGTGCCGGTGTTTGCTTCACCCTATTTCAACGTGCCCCTGGGCGACCAGCGGCGCAGCGGCGTGCTCACGCCGGGCTTCTACCAGAACAGCCGCCTGGGCCAGGAATTCATCGTGCCCTGGTATCTCAACATCGCACCCAACCGCGACTACACGATCACGCCCGATGTCATGCCGCGCCGCGGCGTCCTCCTGGGCAATGAATTCCGCTTTGAGGAGCCGGTGGTGCGCGGTCAGCTCAACTACGATTTCATGCCCAACGACCGCACGACGGGCACCGCGCGCGACCACATTCGGCTGGAAACCGAGTACGCGCAAACGTTCGGCCGGCCGCCCCTGGGGGGGCCGGCCAATACGGGCTCCGATGTCAATCTCGCCAGCCTGGGCGGCCTGACCTTCAAACTGGACTACAACCGCGTATCCGACGACAACTACCTGACGGATTTCTCGCGCAACATCGTCTCGGCCTCCCCCGAGGTGCTGAATCAAGAAGCGGACTTGAGCTATGCGCAAACCTACTGGAACGCCACGCTGCGCCTGGCCAAGAGCCAGACGCTGGTATCGCTGCTGGCCGCCACCGATTCCGGCCCCTATGAGCGAGCGCCCGAACTCATGTTCAACAGCCTGCGTTCCGACTGGCACGGCTTTGACGTAGCCGCGACGTTGGATGCAACACGCTTTCAGCATCCGGCCATCAACCCCTTATTTGTCTCGCCCGTTCAGGGGACGACCATTTACACGCCCAAATGGTTCTCGCAGGATGGCTCGCGCTTCATCGTCAATCCCAGCGTCAGCTATCCCGTGCTGTACCCCGGCTGGTTCATTACGCCCAAGGTGCAATGGAATTTCACGCAATACGCCCTGGATCCAAATTTCAACGCCAACAGCCGCAATGCCTCGCGCAGCCTGCCGCTGGCATCTCTGGATACGGGCCTGGTCTTCGAGCGACCGGCGCACTGGCTGGGCGCGGATGTTCGCCAGACCCTCGAGCCGCGCCTCTACTACGCCTATGTTCCGTACCGGGATCAGAGCCGGCTGCCCAACTTCGACAGTGCCGACGCCGACTTCAACTTCGCGCAGCTCTTTACCGAAAACTCGTTCACCGGCGGCGACCGCATCGCGCAGGCCAACCAGGTGACCACGGCCCTGGTGAGCCGAGTCATCGACGACGACAGCGGCGCTGAACGCCTGCGCCTGGCCCTGGGCCAGCGGTACTATTTTGGTTCCCAGTTGGTCACGCTGCCCTCCGAAACTCCGCGCACCAATCTCTCGTCCGACGTGCTTTTTGTTGCCAATGCCTCCATGGGCCACAAGTGGAGCATCGACCTGGGCCTGGACTACTCCACGGTGAGCAGCCAGCTGGCGCTGGCCACCCTGGGCCTGCGCTGGCAGCCGCGCGCCGCCTCCGTTATCAATTTCAGCTATCGTTACGAAAGCACCTCGGTAGCGGGCAACTTCATCGACCAGTTCAGCGCCTCGGGCCAGTGGCCGCTGAGCAAGCGCTTGTACGGCGTGGGTGCACTCGATTACTCCATCGCCGACCACGGCTGGGTGCAAAGCGTGGCCGGATTCGAATACAAGGCCGATTGCTGGGTAGGCCGGTTCGTGCTGTCGCGTTACGCCATTGCCCTGCCCAATTCCGCAGCCTTTACCAATAACTACACCACTACGTGGTTCTTCCAGATCGAGTTGAACGGCCTGACTAGCGTGGGCAACAGCCCCTTGGACGAATTGCAGCGTAGTATCACCGGCTTTCAGCGTATCAATCCCCTTGACGGACCTGGGGGTCCTTTCGACCATTACGAGTAAATGAGCACGAGCACGGCCATGCCGCTTTCCGCCCCAATGAATATTGCGCAATTACCGGCGCGGCCGGCCCGAAACGCCCGGCTTGCCGCTGGCATTTTGTTGTCGACTGCGCTGCTGGGGCTCGCCTGCGGCGCCCGTGCCCAGGAAGCTCCACCGACCGCGGTGCCGCTGGGCGCACCGATGCCGGCGCCGGCTGCCGGCCGGCTGGGTGCGCCGACACCCGCGCGCGGCTCTGCCCCGCTGGGTGCCCCCACGCCGGCTCCGGCCAGCGCGGGCCCGCACATGCTCGATCGCATCATTGCCGTGGTCAACGACGAGGTGGTCACCAGCGGCGAACTCGATTACCGCATCCATGCCGCCGAATCGCAACTGGCACGGTCGCGCGTTGCCGTGCCGGCCGCCGACGTGCTGCGCAAGCAGGTGCTCGAGCGCCTCATCGTCGACCGGGCCCAATTGCAGCTGGCACGCGAAACCGGCGTGCGCGTCGATGATGGCACGGTCAATGCTGCGGTGGCCCGCATGGCCGAGGCCAACGGCATGAATGTCCAGGCGCTGCGCAGCAAGGTCGAAGCCGACGGCGTGCCGTATGGCCAGTTCCGTGACGATATGCGCGACGAAATCACCATGATGCGGGTGCGCGACCGCGAGGTCGATGCCAAGATCCAGATCTCCGAGGGCGAGATCGATAACTTCCTGCAGGAGCAAAGCGCGCTGTCGGGCAGCACCACCGAATACAACGTGGCCCAGATCCTCATCGGCGTGTCCGAAATTGCCAGCCCGGAATTCGTGGAACGGGCGCGCCGCCGTACCGAGGACCTGTACAACCAGCTCACCAGTGGCGCGGACTTCGGCCGCCTGGCGGCCGGTTATTCCTCCGCGCCCGAAGCCTTGCAAGGTGGCGATTTGGGCTGGCGCTCCCTCGACCGGCTGCCCGGCCTCTTTGCCGACGCCGTGAAGAAGCTCAAGCCGGGCGAAATCACGGAACCGCTGCGCAGCCCAGTGGGCTTCCACATCCTCAAACTGCTGGGCCAACGCGATACCGCGGCGGCGCGCATCTCCAACAAGCCTGTTGCCCAGACCCATGCCCGGCACATCCTGCTGCGTGTCTCCGACGCCATGCCCGAAGCCGAAGTGCGCCACCGGCTGGCCGACCTGCGCGAGCGCGTGCTCAAGGGCGGGCAGGATTTCGCGCAGCTGGCGCGGCTCTATTCCGTGGATCCCAGCAGCACGCGCGGCGGTGATCTGGGCTGGCTCTATCCCAACGACACGGTGCCCGCGTTCGAAGCGGCCATGAACGGGCTGAAGATCGGCGAAATCAGCGAACCCGTGCAGTCGCCCTTTGGTTTCCACCTCATCCAGGTGCTCGAGCGGCGCACCGAGGAATCGTCAATCGAGCGCAAGCGGCTCGAGGCGCGCCAGGCTATCCGCGACCGCAAGTCGGAAGAAGCATTGCAGGAGTGGCTGCGCCAGCTGCGCGATCGGACGTACGTGGAGTACCGACTGGAAGATAACCGGTAGATCGGCTGGGCGCTGCTGCTGGCGCCCGCGGTTGGCCGCACGTAGTCATCAGGAGCGAGCCTTGGCACCACTGCGACTTGCCATCACCACCGGCGAGCCCGCTGGCATAGGTCCGGAAGTTTCCGTGCAGGCTGCCGTCGATGGCGGTGTCCCCTGCGACCTGCTGGGTGACCGTGAACTCATCGCTGCTGCCGCCCGCACGCTCAAGCTTGCCTGGCCGCTGCCCACGCACGTGCGCGTCGTTCACGAACCGCTGGCCGCGCCGGTGCGCGCCGGCACGCTCGACGTGCGTAATGCGCCCTATGTCTTGCGGCTGCTGGACCGCGCGGTGGCAGGTTGGCGCAGTGGGGAATACGCGGCGCTGGTTACGGCGCCGGTGCACAAGGCGGTGATCAACGACGCCGGCGTGCCTTTTCGCGGCCACACCGAATACCTGGCGCAGGCCACCGGCACGCCGCTGGTGGTGATGATGCTGGCAGGCGGTGGCCTGCGCGTAGCGCTGCTCACCACGCACCTGCCGCTGTCGGCCGTGCCCGCGGCCATCACCCGCGAGCGGCTCGACGCCACCTTGGACATCCTCAACCAGGATCTCATTGTCCGCTTCGGCATACCGGTACCGCGTATCGCGGTCGTGGCGCTCAACCCGCATGCGGGTGAAGGCGGCCATATGGGGCGCGAGGAGATCGACACCATTGCGCCGGCCATCGCTGCGGCGCGCGAGCGCGGCATCCTGGCCACCGGCCCCTGGCCCGCCGACACCATCTTTGTGCCGCGCAACGCCGCGGGGGTGGATGCGATCCTGGCCATGTACCACGATCAGGGACTGGCACCGCTCAAGTACGCCAGTTTCGGCAAGGGCGTGAATGTCACGCTGGGCTTGCCGCTGATCCGCACCTCCGTAGATCACGGCACTGCGCTGGACCTGGCCGGGAAGGCGCAGG
>CAIQGU010000466.1 GCA_903871435.1 uncultured Burkholderiales bacterium
CAGGTTGAGAACCACCGTGCCGGCCTCGAAGCGGTTCCAGGAAAAAAGCCGTACCAATCCGACACCCAGCCCAGCTGCGTTGATCAGCACCAGCCCGAAATACGGCCGCGAAATCACCCAGTCGAAGTAGGTGCGTTGCACCAGTCCGCCTTTTGTCGTGACATTGAACCGGCCCGCGCTGGGCTTGAAGAAGGCCAGCGTCGTGGGCAGCGTGATGTACCAGGCCAACACGGTTTCGTAGACCTCGGCCCAGAAGGAATGCCGGTACACCCCCTGCATGCGCGCGGTGGTGATCTGCGGCAGCACAAGGTGCGGTAGCAGGTAGAGCGCGAAGATGGCAGCCGACGACCGGATGATGTGCAGCTCGAAGAAAAGATAGGCCAGGGGCGCCGTGAGGAATATCAACCGCGGAATGCCGTAGAAGAAGTGCAGCATGGAGTTGCTGTAGCACAGCCGCTGCATCCAGCTCAGGCCGTGGCCGAACAGCGGATTGTCGATGCGGAAGATCTGCGCCATGCCGCGCGCCCAGCGGATGCGCTGCGCGACGTGCGCGGCGAGGCTCTCGGTTGCCAGCCCCGCCGCCTGGGTGATGTTGATATAGGCCGTGTTGTAGCCGCGCCGGTGCAGCTTGAGCGCGGTATGCGCGTCCTCCGTGACTGTTTCCACGGCAATGCCGCCAACCTCTTCGAGCGCGGTACGCCGCAGCACCGCGCAGGACCCACAGAAGAATGTCGCGTTCCAGAAATCGTTGCCGTCCTGCACGACGCCGTAGAACAGCGAGCCCTCGTTGGGAATGCGCCGGAAGGTATCCAGATTGCGCTCGAACGGGTCCGGCGAAAAGAAATGGTGCGGGGTCTGGATCATGGCGCAGCGCGGGTCGCGCAGCATCCAGCCCATGGTGGTCTGCAGGAACGAGCGCACCGCCAGATGGTCGCAATCAAAAATCGCCACGAAGGCGCCGCTGGTCTGGCGCAGCGCGTGGTTGAGATTGCCGGCCTTGGCGTGCAGGTTGTCTTCCCGGGTGATGTAGCCGACCTGCGCCTCGGCGGCGAACTGGCGCACCGCCTCGCGGCGGCCGTCATCGAGGATGTGGATGCGCATCTTGCCCTGCGGCCAGTCCATGCCCTTGGCAGCCAGCACCGTGGGCCGTATGACCGACAGGGGTTCGTTGTAGGTGGGCACGAAGACATCGACCAGCGGCCAGTCGGCCAGCAGTTCGGGCAGTGGCGCCGGCGCGCGGCGCAGCGGCCAGGCGCATTGCGCGAAGCCCAGCAGCATGATGAGCCACGCGTAAAGCTCTGCCCCCAGTAGCGCAAAGCCCAGCACCGTCTCCCAACCCGGCTCCAGGTCCATCGACTGGGTAATGCGCCACCAGCCATAGCGGCACGATGCCACCAGCGCCAGCACGATGAGCATCAGGGTCGGAATGGTCCCCGGCGTGTTGCGGATCTGGATCGCCAGTCCGGCCATCGCAAGGCCAAATACCAGTTGCGAGGGCCAGTTCATGGGCGTTGTGATGGCCAGCCAGAACGCGGCGGCACCCAGCACCAGCCCTGCCCAGCGCGCCCGCCGGGACCTGAACAGCGGCCATTCAGCTGCGTTTTCCAGCCACCGGCCCAGGCCGGTGTAGTCGATGCGCGGTATCGCAGCGCGCAGGCGGCGCAGGCGCGCGGCCAGCACGGCGGCGGCAGACCGGGCGCCGCGGCTGCCGCCGCCGGGCAGCAGAAAAAGACGTGCGCTCCAGGTTTCCGGCCGGACCGGGTCGGCAATACCCAGGGCCTGGGCCACCGTCTCGATGACCGTCCCCCAGGCCCGTGCGCCGAGCCCTGGCTGGAGCGGCGCAGGACGAACGAAGAGCCGCCGCAGCCAGGGGCGGGGGCGTTCGGTGTCGGCGACTTCCAGCGCGCGCGCGCTGAATCTCAGCAGCTCAGGTAACACTGCTGCCGGTACGGGGTTCCTTCATAGATCCGCATTGTCGCTGAATCCAGCGAAGAAGCCCATGCAGGTCGTGGACAACCTGCGAGTGGGCCGCGTGGTCGCCCGGGGACATGCGGCGCGCGAATGCCTCGGGTATGGCCTCGTCGCGGTGAACCGGGTAGGGCGAGAGGTGGTTGCCCAGGCGCTCGAAGAGGGCCGCGACGATGTCCGCTTGCAGCACGCGTCCCGGCTCGAAGCCGTTCACCACCGCAAGCACGGGTTTGTCCGCAAAGTTGATCAGGGCGGCTTCGAGCAAGGCCATGGAGGCGCCATCGGCGCGCAGCACCAGCAGCACGGCATCGGCGGCGCGCACCGCCTGGCGGGTCAGCACCGACGGGCCACGCGGGCTGTCGATGAAGGTCCAGCCGTCCGCCGGCCGGGCCAGCGTGTCCAGCCGTGCGGTCAGCCAGTCGGGTTCGACGATGAGCCGCCGCTCCCAGTCGACCAGCGCGGGCGGGTCCATGGCACCAAAGGGCAGCACCAGGGTGCCGTCGCTGGCGGCCAGCGCCGCGGTGTTCCATGCCTGACCCCTTGACGCGCGGCTTGCCAGCCCGTCCGCGGGCGCTGTCTCGGCGCCGAAGTGCAGCGCGAGCAGGTTTTGCGGGTCGAACTCCACGGCAAGCCCCCACACCCCGCTGCGCGCGGCCAGTGTCGCGAGCGATGCGGTCAGGGTGCTGCGGCCGGCGCCGCCGCAAGTGGAAACCAGGGCAATAGTGGGCATGACACTTCGATCCTTACCGGGCCTGCCAAAGGCAAACCACGGTCGCTACTCACCCTCTCCCGCGTGCGGGAGAGGGCCGGGGTGAGGGTCGCCGCGATGGCGACACCCTAATCTGCTTCAATGTCCCAGCACATCCTGCGGCTGCACGACACGCAGCGGCGCGCCGTCGGCCAACGCGCCGAGGCGCCGCCGTGCCGCGCGGCGGATGACGCCGCTCACCAGGAAGTAGGTGGTCGCCAGCAGCGTGCCGAGCACCACGGACTGCATGAAAATTTCAAGCATGATTACCTCGTCTTTTTGTCATCAGGGAATGGGGGTTTGGGCTTTGCCATCTGGCGCATCGCGTGGCGCAGGGGCGATATCTCAGGCAGTAGCCTCGCGCAGTGGCAGCACGTGGGCCTGCACGCAGCGCGCCTTGTCGGGGCTGCGCATCGGCAGCACCGTCGCCCGCACGGCGGCACGGGCCGTCTCGGGGGCGATGCTCTGCAAAATGGTCGTGTAGTCCAGCGGCGCTGTCTCGGCGCCGTTGCGCAGCTGCTGGAGGGCGCGCTGCTGTCCCGCCGGGTCCGACTCCACCTCGACGTGCTGGGCCAGTTCCGAACAAGGAACCGTGAACAGCGCATCGATCGCATCCATCACATCGTCGCCGACGCAGCCGAACAGGAACAGCGTTACGCCGTTCTGGTCGGCGGTGATGATGTCGCCGTCGCGCCGCGGGCGGCAGGCCAGCAATGCGTCGAGGTGGGCGATGTGCGGCAGCAGCGGCATCTGCACCAGGCTGTGCTCGAGGTCGGCGCTGGCCGTGCGTTCAAGCATGCGCTCCACCGCCGTGCTGAAGTCGCGCGGCGGCAGGTAGCCCTGCACGGGGTCGGGCGCCAGGCTCTGCAGTGCCCGCGTGGCGTCGTTGTCGGCGGTGCGGGTGTACGCGGTATCGCGCAGCTCACGGACGCGCTGTGCAACATGCGAGAAGCCCAGGTCGCGCTCGACGATACTGTTGGCGCCGACGCGCAGCAGGGCCAGCTCACCGTTGCGCCGCAGGCCGGCATCGGTCTCGCGCACGATGATCTTGAGCAGGTGCGGGTGCTCGCGGCGCAGTTGCGCTATCGCCTGCGCGAGCACTGCCACAACGTCACCGTGGTCGTGCGCCAGCACGACGGTTGCCGCAAC
>CAIQGU010000467.1 GCA_903871435.1 uncultured Burkholderiales bacterium
GCGAAGCGTTCGCGCAATGGGCCGAGGGCGCGAAGCGCGCCGAGACGAATATCAGGCGAGTATTCGCGAGGTGCGCGACAAAGCCATCGGCCCATTTCGCGGACGAGGCGCTTCCGATCCGGGCGTTACAGGTCACTAGGGGCGTGGCATGAAGAGCTGGACATGCGTGCGCAGGAAATCCTGGAAAGTGGCCGCCACCACGGACAACTGCTTGCCCTTGGAGCGCACGACATACCAGGAACGCATGATGGGAAATCCCTCCACATCCAGTATGGCGAGCTCCGTCTGGGCGGGATCGAGATTCAAGGTACTGCTCGATAGCAGCGCCAACCCCAGGCCGCCGGCCACCGCCTGCTTGATGGCCTCGTTGCTGCCCAGGTCCATCTTGATCCGGAGTTCCGTCTTGCGATCCTGGAACACGCGCTCCGTGGTCATGCGCGTGCCCGAACCCCGCTCCCGCGCGAGGAAGTTTTCCTTTGCCAGTTCGGAGAACGGAATGCTTTTGCGGCCAACCAGGCGATGATTGGCGGGGGCCAGAACCACCAGCGGGTTGTCCATGAACGCCTCGCTCTCGATATCGAGGCCTTCGGGCGGCACGCCCATCACGTAGAGATCGTCTTCATTGCGCGCCAGACGCTCGAGCAGCCGGGTACGGTTGATCACCTCGAGGGAAATGTCGATACCGGGGTACTCCGCGCAAAAGGGGCCCAGGATGCGCGGCATGAAGTACTTGGCGGTGGTGACGGTGGAAATCTTCAAGCGGCCCTGCTTGAGGCCTTTGAGATCGGCAATGGTCTGTTCAAAACGACCCCAGGTGTCCAGCCAGTCTGCACAGGTGACATGCAGTTTCTCGCCCGCTTCCGTCAAAAAGACCTTCTTGCCCAACTGCTCCAGCAAGGGCAGTCCCACCTGCTCATGCAGCAGTCGAATTTGTTTTGAAACAGTGGGTTGCGTGACATGCATTTCCTCCGCGGCGCGCGAAAAACTGCGCAACCGGGCCACTGCTTCAAAAGCCTGCAACTGGCGCAATGTCACGTGCATCATGGTCAGCCTCACCCCGGTTAAATCATAGACATTTGGCTATGCTTAGCATGAAAATTATTCATTTTTCATTCTAAAGCAATTTTCCTAAGCTCCCGTTCCAAGAGCGGTGCCCCACGTTGGGCAACCGCACGTACGCCACCGCAAGCGTGGCGCCAGATACGAAGAACGGGAGAGGCAAAACCATGAACGATCCGACTACGGCGCGGCCGGACGCGCAAAGCGCCAGCACCGGCGCACCGCCGCCTGGAAACGGCGGCACCACATTGCAGGTCCAGCGTCATGCGGGAGCGTGCCGCCATGAATAGCCTGATCTGCTCGATACTCGTCCTGACCGCGCCGCTGCTGCTGCTGCTGGCGGGTCTGCTGCCCACCGCCTGGGCCAATTCTCGGCCCCGCAGCATGGCAAATATTTGCGGCGCGGCGGCCTGGCTGGCGTTTGCCAGCGCTCTGGCGGCAGCCGCGACGCGGGGCCTGGCCGGCCCCAGCACCCTCACCTTGTACGCCCATGATCTGCCGGACGGTGACGGCGCCTTCACGCTGGGAACGTACGTCAACAACGTAACCGTCATCATGCTGCTGCTGGTGTCCTTCGTCGGCGCGATCGTGACCCGGTATGCCCGCAACTACATGGACGGCGACGCCAACCAGGGGCGGTTCAACAAATGGCTGGCGCTTACGCTGGCGGCCATCCTTACGCTGATCGCCTCGGGCAACCTGCTCATGTTTGCCCTGGCATGGATGGGCACCAGTCTTTGCCTGCACCAGTTGCTGATGTTCTACCGGGAACGCCGCGATGCGGTGTTGGCGGCCCACAAGAAATTCATCGCCAGCCGTATCAGCGACTTTGGCCTCGTCCTGGCGATTCTCCTCATCGGCTCCACCCTGCACACGCTGGAATTCGGGGAGATTTTCCACATACTGGCCGATATGCCGGGCCCCTTGCCGGGGGCGCTCAATATCGCCGCACTGCTGATCGTGCTCAGCGCGGCCCTCAAGTCGGCCCAATTTCCCTTGCATGGCTGGCTGATTCAGGTCATGGAGGCACCTACGCCCGTGTCCGCCCTGTTGCACGCGGGCATCGTCAACGCCGGCGCCTTCCTGGTCATCCGCATGAGCCC
>CAIQGU010000468.1 GCA_903871435.1 uncultured Burkholderiales bacterium
CTTCCGGGCCGCCAATGCGGCAGATCGCGCTGCCTATCGCCAGCACCTGGCACGCTGGTTCGAATCCGGATCCGACGGCACGGTGCTGATGTGCCACCCGGCCTTGCGCGTGGTCGACGGGGATCCCATCGCCGCTGCCCGCGTCATGGAATACGCCTATCTGGAGGGCGCCGAGTTTGGCGCCGCACTGCACCGGGCCGGAATCACCCTGGCCACCGGCTCGGCCCTCTTTGCGGGCGCTGCGGCGTAGCTAGGGTGATTCCGGCGTAACCGTCTCGGGGCTGCGGCCGAGCGTTGAAAGACTTTGCGACAGCCATGCGCCCGATATCGCGGGCGCAAGCCAGGCCCCGAGATTCAGGTCCGGCCGCTGCAGCAGCGAGTTCTTCGGGTCGATTGCGTAATGCTCGAATACCGGCCCCAGTCGCAGTGCCTGCGGGTCGCCCGCCAGCACCCATGCTTCGGCCGACGTCGTCGTCGCGGGCAGCCGGCGTGCGTAACCCAGCGCCGCCAACTCTTCGAGGATGGCGGACATATCCTCATCATAGGTTCGCAGGCGCAGCGCGATCTGCTGGGTAGCACAGGCGCCAGGGGCGCCATCGCGGCGGGCGTCGAACAGGAGCTTGATCGCTGCTACCGCGGTGATGGCCCGATCGCCCGCCAGGAGGCTGTCGGCAAAGCGTGTCATGCCCAGCCGCGGCAGCGTGGCCGCAATGGCAGCGCCGAACAGGAAACTCAGCCAGGACAGATAGATCCAGGTCAGAAAGATGGGGAAGGCGGCGAAGGCGCCATAGATGCTGAGGAAACTGCCGTGGATGACGTAGGCGGCAAAGGCGCGGCTCATCAGTTCATCGGCCAGCGCGGTGACCAGACCGCCGGTAATGGCGTGGCGCCAGGCCACGGCACGGTTGGGCACCAGGCGGTAGATGGTGCCGTACGCGGCAGCGGCGATCAACGGCGGCACGAACTGCAGGATGGAACGCACGCTCGATCCCCGGCGGAGAATATGCGGATCGGACAGTGACACAACATACGAGGTCAGGCTGAAGCTGATGGCCAGCAGCACCGGCCCTACCGACAACACTGCCAGGTACACGAGAAGGCGGCGCGCCAGCGGCCGGCGGTGGTGTACCTGCCAGATGTCGTTGAGTATCCGGTCGACGGTGAGGATCATGGACAAGGCGGTGAGGACCAGGAAGGCAAGGCCTGCCGCACCGACGCCCGCGGCCTTGGCGGCGAAATCGGCAAGGTAGCGAAGTATCGTCTGCGCGTAGGGAACCGGCAGCAGGCTTTTGGCCAGGTCCTGCTCGATGGAATCGCGCATTTGGCTAAACAGCGGAAATGCCGTAAGCACCGCGAGCACCACGGCGAGCAGCGGCACCAGGGCGAGAACCGACGAGAAGGTGAGACTGGCCGCGACCTGCACCAGGCGAGACTGTCGGGCGGTGTAGACGGCAAAGGCCAGCACCTTGCGCGCCCGTACGATCCGCCGGCGGAGGCCGCGATTGGGGCTGGCCGATACCGGCATGCCGGAAGTAAATTGCGATTGCGGGATCATGAGACTCCACGGAATGAAAATGCCGCACAAGCCGCGTGCGGCAGCGCCGATATCCGGATTATCCTTCGAGTGCTCATGAAACCCATCGACGAGTTGCGCACGCTTCTGGGGACCGATGCGGTCCTCGACTCGGCTGCGGATCTGGCGCCTTATCTCACCGACTGGCGCGGCCGCTACACGGGCTGCGCTCTGGCGGTAGCCCTGCCCCGCAGCACTGCCGAGGTGGCACAGGCGCTGGGCTGGTGCGCGCGGCATGCGGTACCGGTGGTGGCGCAGGGCGGCAACACGGGCCTGGTCGGCGGTGCTACGCCCGATACCAGCGGCCGCGCGCTCATGCTCAGCACGCGGCGGATGCGCCAGATCCGCTCCATGGACACCGCCAACGACACCATCACGGTGGAAGCGGGTTGTCCGTTGCAGGAGGTGCAGCAGGCCGCGCTGGCGCATGAGCGGCTCTTCCCCCTGAGCCTGGCATCGCAGGGCAGCTGCACGATAGGCGGCAACCTCGCCACCAACGCCGGCGGCACCCAGGTACTGCGGTACGGCAATGCGCGCGAACTGGCGCTGGGCCTGGAGGTGGTGCTGGCCGACGGTAGCGTCTGGAACGGGCTGCGGGGGCTGCGCAAGGACAACACCGGTTACGACCTCAAGCAGTTGTTCATCGGCTCCGAGGGCACGCTGGGCATCATCACCGCGGCGACCCTCAAGCTCTTTGCCCTGCCCCGGACGCGCGTGGTTTGCCTCGTGGCCTGTCCCAACCTGGCGGCAGCCATCGGGCTGCTGCATCGCGCGCGCGCCGCGGCCGGACTATCCCGACTTTGGCCTGAACGGAGAACTGGAAGGAATCTTTGGTGACCGGATCCGACGTGAC
>CAIQGU010000469.1 GCA_903871435.1 uncultured Burkholderiales bacterium
GCAGCCGTCACCGTGCCGGGAGCGCTCGGTCCGGCGACGGGCCGCGCGGCCGACGCCGCGCGCCTGCTGCTCGCCATTGCCGCCATCGGCTGTGTCACTTCCCCGCCGCTGGCCAATATAGCGGCCGCGCTGGCGCTCATCGCGTTTGCCTGCACGCCCCACGCCTGGCAGCGACTGTGCGCCGCGGCCGCCCAGCCGCTGGGCCGCGGCGTGCTGGTGTTCCTGGCCACCATGGCGGTGGCCATGCTCTGGGCTGACGCTCCCTGGGCCCGTCGCTTTGGCGCCTGGTGGAGCTGGCGCCCGCTCATCCTCATGCTGGTGGGCACCGCGCTCTTTACCGAGGCGCGCTGGAAGGACCGGTTCAGCGAGATCCTGGTCGGATTGCTGGCGCTGGCCGCGGTGGCCTCCTTCCTGGCGCGTCTCATGCCGAGCCTCATCGTCGTCGAGGAGCCCGGCATCCTGCTGCGCAACCACACCACGCAGGGCATGGCTTTCGTGGCAGGCACCGCGCTGGCCGTGCTGCTGGCCTGGGGCCGCCCGGCGAGCCCCCGCCAGCGCTGGCTGGCCCTGGGCGCGCTGCTGCTCTTTTTTGCCAACATCGCGCTCATCGCCACGGGGCGCAGCGCCCATGTCGCCATACTGATCGCCGGCGCCATCGCCGTCGCCGCGGTGCTGCGGGGACGCCAGCGCTGGTGGGTGCTGGTGCTGATTCCCCTGGCCGGGGCCTTGACGCTCGCCTCGTCGCCCATGGTGCGCGACCGTTTCACCGAAGCCTATGGCGAACTGGGCACCGTACAGACCTCACCCTCGGAAACCTCGATGGGGCTGCGGCTCATCATCTGGCCCACCACGCTGGATCTCATCGCGCAACGCCCGCTGCTGGGCTACGGCGTGGGTGGATTTGCGCCGGCATACGCCAATCTCATCCACCAGCGGTACAGCGACTGGCGGGCCGCCGAAGCCAAGGACACGCACAACCAGTATCTGCACGTGATGGTGGAGGCTGGCATACCCGGCGTCCTTGCCTTCCTTTATTTCGTGGCCGGCGTGCTGCGCCAGCGCGCTCCGCCACCCTATCGCGGCGTCGGGCTTGCGCTGTTTGCGGCCTGGCTCGCCACCAGCCTGCTCAACTCCCACCTGCAGACCTTTGCCGAGGCGCACCTGCTGGGCATCGTGCTGGGTGTGCTGCTGGCCGGGCATGACCCCCGCGCCGGCACGCTCCCTCAGTCTGCCAGCAGCGCCACGACCTGAGACCGCACCTGGTCGTATTTCGGCCAGCCGGCCATCCCACCCACGACGTGCACCGACCGGCCTAGCGGCCGCGTCTTGGTCGGGTCCGTCACGCCGAACACGCCGACCAGCCGCGCGCCGACGGCCGCGGCAAGGTGGCCAGGCCCACTGTCGTTGGCAACTACCAGGCGGCTGCCGGCCAGCAGGGCGGCAAAGGCACCCAGGTCCAAAGGATCGATCAGGCGTGCGTCCGGCACGGCGGCCCGAGCGGCCGCCTCTTCCCCGGGCCCCGGGCATGCCACCACCGTCTGGCCGCTAGCCGTCAACTCGCCGGCCAGCCGTCCAAAGCCGTCCCAGCACTTTTCGCGGCCCCGATGCAGGCCCCGAGCGGTTGGGCACAGCACCACATACGCTCCCGCCACGCCTGCGGCGTGCGCGGCCGCCCTGGCACGTGAACGGGCGGCTTCGCTCACGGGCAGCAGCGGCACCGGCACGCCGTTCTCGCGGCGCGCGGTCGGCGCGGCACCATGGGCTTGCCGAAGGCGTGCGCCAGGTGGAGGTAATACGCCACGGTGTGCATGTCGCCCGCCCATTCGCGCGGCACCGTGACGGCCGTGCGCAGCAGCAGGCGCCGGCCGTCGGTGGCGTAGCCCGACGGCCGCGCTCCGGCAACGCGGAACTCCAGCGCCGAGGAAAACGAATTGGTGAGCAGCAAGGACTCGACGTTGTGCGCTTGCGCGCGCACGGCAGATCGCAGCACGCCGATACTGGCGCTGCGGTCGGCGGGCAGCGTGATCACGGGCCAGCCGGTGGACTCGAACAGCGCGGCCGACCAGGGTCTGCCGGCCAGCGTAAGGCTGCCGCCAGCCGCGGCCAGGCATTGGATCGCCGGCAATGCCATGCAGGCGTCGCCCAGGTGGTTGGGCAGGCGGACGATGAGCGGGTGCATGCGTCAGGGCGCTTATTTGGGAGGACGGAGGCAGGAAAGAGAGGTGGTAACGAGAGGCAGGAAACCCGCGGTCCGCGCTCGCCGGCACGCCGGTTGGTGCCGGGCATTCGCATACACTATGACTCTCCATGGGCCGCGCTGCGGTCATTCTGGCATGCGCCGTCCGTCTGGAGCGCATTTTACCGAATGGCCGTTGGCAGGGCCCCCAGACGAACAGAGCCGCGCAACCAGCGGCACATACCGGCGGCATGATCCCACTGGAATGAACGCACCTTCGCAGGAAAAACAGCGCTACTCCCGCTACGCTGATCCCAGCCTGCGCCGCATGGCCGGCATGGTGCTGCAGCACCGGCCCATCCTGGCGCTGGCCTTCTGCACCATGCTGATCGATTCGGGCTGCCAGGTCTTTATCGCCAAGCTCACTGCCCGCCTGCTGGCCCATGGCATCGTGCCGGCCATCTATTGGATACCGCCGGCGTTCGTCGGGGTGTTCCTGGTGCGCGGCCTGGCCAATTTCTCGAGTTCGTTTCTCGTCAGCAGCGTTTCCCAACGGGTCCTTGTGGAACTGCGCCAGTCGATGTTCCAACGGCTCCTGCGCTGGCCGCAGTCCACTCTGGAAAACACGCCCTCGGGCCTTTTCATTTCCAAGTTCATCAACGAGGCGAGCAATGCGCTCAACCTGGCCGCCGAGGTACTGACGACCATGGTGCGCGAATCGCTCACCACCGTTGGCCTCGTCGTGCTGCTGCTGTACGACAACTGGCGCCTGACGCTGCCCACGCTCATCGTCGGTCCGGTCATCGCCGTGGTGCTGCGCAGTTTCAGCAGCCGGCTGCGGCGCCTCAACGTCGACAGCCAGGCCATGCTGGGGGAAATGACGCGCGCCGTGCAGGAGGGCCACGAGGCCAGCCGGGTCATCAAGGTGTACGACGGTGAGGCGTATGAACTCAAGCGTTTTGAAGGCATCAACCTGCGGCTGCGCCGCTTTGCCATGAAGATGCAGGTGGCCTGGTCGGCGGCGACGCCGGCCACGCAACTCATCGCGGCGGTAGGCCTTGCCCTCGTCATCAGCTTTGCCATGTGGCAGGGCAACAATGGCAACCTCACCAATCAGCAGTTCATCGAATTTCTCACCGCGGCCCTGCTGGTCCTGCAGCCCTTGCGCCACCTGGCCTCGATCAACAGCCCCATAGCGCGCATGTCGGCTGCCGCGGACAGCGTCTTCACCATGATCGATTCGGCGTCCGAGGTCGAGACCGGCACGCGCGAAGTCGAGCACGCCAAGGGCGCCATCACTTTTCGCAAGGTGGGCTTCACCTACACCGGTGCCCCGGGGCCTGCGCTGCACGATATCGACCTCGATGTACGCCCGGGAGAGACCATTGCATTGGTGGGTCCTTCGGGTGCGGGCAAGACGACTCTCGTCAATCTCATACCGCGTTTCATCCGGCCCACGTCCGGGGAAA
>CAIQGU010000470.1 GCA_903871435.1 uncultured Burkholderiales bacterium
GTCGTCAATGGCGTGATTGGCGCCGTCACGATGCAGTCGCCCGATACGATCTCGCAATTGGGCGCAACGCCGTCCATCTCCGCAATGGGAACGGGCCAGTCCGCCGCCAACAACCCCATCGTCTGGGTCCTGGATAACGGCGCGAGCGGTGCAACGTTTAGCGGTTCCACGTACGGCCCGGCGATTCTCAAAGCATTTGATGCCACAAACCTGGGCGCGCGCCTTTACTCCAGCGACGTTTTGCCAGCGGATGCAGGCGGCTATGCGGTCAAGTTCACGGTGCCTACCGTTGCCAATGGCAAGGTTTATGTCGCCGGTGCCCAGTCGGGCGCTGCCAAGGGTACAACTGGCCAGTTGACGGTCTACGGGCTTCTGCCCTGAGGGTAGGAGTCACCCGCCACCAGGCGGCAATCCTCGGCGAGGCCCTCGTCCCGCAGGGCGGCAACAATGCCGGTAAGGAAATTACTTACCCGTACATCACGGCCTTTGCGACCTTACGCGTGCATTGCCGCACAGACGCCGACCCCCGGGGCAACTAATCTGTTCGTGTACCCAGAGGATTGCGGGACCGTCCCGAGGCCCTACCGGCACGCTGGATCCGCCTAGTTAATCGCATTGAAAATCATGACTTTGATCTTGCACAAGCGGGCCAGAGCCACCGGAATGACGCTAATGCGTGGGTGGGTGTGGGGCCTTTTTTATAGCATTAATACCATTTTTGCGGTATATTCCGGCAATATGGTGCACAGGCGTTTTTGGGCCTGGCCTCGAATGTAACCACGTGCCGCCTTGAGTTTCTCGTTAAATTATTTGATTTGGAAGGTAAAAAATGAAAAACCATCGCTTGGTAGTTCGAACGATCGCCGGCCTCGCTCTTTCGGCCGCGCTGGCCCTGAGTGTTGGCGCTGCATTTGCCGGAGACAGAGAACACGGTGGTGGCGATGACCATCCGAGTAGCGGTTTCAGCAGTCACCCGACCCTGCCGGTGCCGGCCGCATTGGTATTTGGCGGGCTGGCCATTGCCGGTGTGGCGGGCGCACTGCAACGGCGCCGCAATGCCCGCCGCAGTACAGTCGACAAAAGCAAATAATTAGAGCGGACGCAGTAAGGGCCGCGACGACATACCAAAATTCCATGGCGGCGAGGCTGGTTGGCGGCACTGACACGCCGCCCTTGACGCGGAGCTTGCGGCCCGGCGGCAGTCTAGCCCCGGAGGTTTGCATGCAGGACCAGCGCTCGCTGGTCCTGGTACGTTTCGCACCCGCCTTGCTCGCCCTCGCCGGCGCATTGCTGTTGCATGCGGGAACGCTGGTGCATGCGTTCGTACTCACCGAAGCCGGTGTTGATGATCAACTCAGCGTCGGAATCCTGGCCCCGATGGCGAGCGTATGGCTGGTCTGGGAGCGGCGTGCTCTCCTTGCAGCGCTGCCCTTGCGTCCCTGGTGGCCGGGGTTAGTTGCGGTCGTGGCGTCATCGGCGCTCTGGACCGCGGGCGCTTTGGTTGACATCCATCTGATCAGTCAGCTCAGTCTGGTAGCCATGCTGATGGCGCTGGCTGCCACGGTAATGGGCAGATCAGCCCTGCGCATACTTGCTTTCCCGCTGCTCTTTCTGCTTTTTGGCCTGAGTGCCTATGAGCCGCTGGTGCCCGTGCTCATGCAGATTACCGCGCATTTGGGCGTGGCCGCCTTGCAGGCATCCGGTCTCCCCATCAGCCTGCAGGGACTGACCATCATCACGGATTTTGGCAGATGGCAGGTTGTCGAGGGGTGCAGTGGACTCGACTACGTGCTCATCTACGCAATGGCCGCAACCCTCTTCGCCGCGAGCGCCTTCCGGACGACGCTCGCGCGCATTATGTTTGTAGCGGCCGGAATCGGCGCTGCCATGCTTGCCAATGGTGCGCGCGCCTGGGCCATCATTTACGACGCGTACCTGCATGGCGGCTTGGACGGCGGCCATGACCTCATCGGGTGGGTGGCATTTTCCCTGGGGTTCATCGCGCTCTTCGCGATCGGACTGCGGCTGAGCCGTGCGGCAACGGATGACGGCTTTGCGCCGACGGCAGTGCCGCGGGAGCCCGTCGACGCTGCCCAGGAGGCGGTACCCGCAAGTCTCAATCTGCGCTCCGGAATGCTGTCCAGCGCGCTGGCGCTGGTCTTGGTGGCCATTGCCCCGGCCGCCTTGGCGCTGCACAACAGAAACAGCCTGGCCAACGCAAGCCTGAACGGCTGCGAAATGGCGCCCGGCTCTTCTTTCGACCGTGATGGCGCCACCGTGCTGCGCTATCGCGCGATGTGCGGCGGCCCGCTGGGCGTGCAGCAAGCGCTTGATCTGGCAGAAACCCTCGTACGCCAAGTGGCGCCCGATGCCCATCTTGTCACCGGTACGGCCATCGCCATCGGTGACGGCAGGCCGATCGAGGCCGCTACTTTGACCACGCTCCAGGCCGGAACAACTCCTGTCACTTACCAACTCACGTATTGGTATCAGATCGGCACACAATCCGCAGCGGCGACCGCACGCACCCGGGTCGGACTAAAATGGCAACTGGCTCGTGCCCGCTTGACTGGGGGTGACCAGCAGATCACGTTCTTTGCCGAAAGGCAGGCTCTCACCCCGCATTGATCCGTGTGCGTGATCCGATGGGTAGCAACGAGGTATTCACGCGCAAGGATGACGCAGCCCTGCAGCCGTAAGCGAAGGTGACGGCTGCAAAGCAAAGCATGACGTGACAATGGACAGCCCCCAAACCGCCACACGGGTATTAGAGCCCATGGCGTTGGAAGTCGTCACCGACACCACCGGCCTGGGTCGCCTGCGGGCGGATTATGAGCGCCTGACAGGTCTTACGGGAACGGACCTGCCTTTTTCCTATAACGAATGGCATGTCGCATGGTGCAGCCACTTCCTCGCTGCCGGTGGTTGGGTCCGGGCGAGTTCGAAAATCTACGTGGTCTACGATACGGCAAAGCTTTGCGTAGCTATCGTGCCGATGATATGGACCCGTCGCAGGTTTGGGCCGCTTGGGGTGACAACGCTGGACATCCTCGGCCCCGACCCCGCTATCTCCGAGATCCGCGCGCCACTGGTTGCCCCGGGATATGAAGCGCCCGTGGCGGCCATGGTCCAAAGGCAACTTGCCATCGAATCGGGTTGGGACTGGGTGCGCTGGACGGGACTGAACAGTGCCTTTGGCCATGAATTGGCGCGGCATGCGCATCTGCAATGGGAAGAGCCGCTTTTCGCATACGTGCTGGACCTCCCGGCGCAATGGGAACTGCTGCACGCGTCACTCAAACGCAATATCCGCGAATCACTCCGGCACTGCTACAACGCGCTCAAGCGCGACCGCCTGGAATTTTCGCTGCGGGTTGCCAGGGATCCCCTGCCAGTGCGGGCGGCGCTCGGCCGCTTTTTGGAACTGCATACGCTGCGCAAGCGACAGTCTGGCAGCGTTCCGCACAAGGACTATTTCGACGGTGAACGCCCTCGCGCTTTTTTGTATGACGTATGTCATCGTTTGGCCCTACGCGATGCGGTGCGCGTCTACGAATTGCTTGTTGACGGAAAGGTCGTTGCGGCGCGCGTGGGTTCTCATCGTCCGCGTCGTCGAGTTGGTCGTTGATCTGCCGCCAGGCTTTTTTGCCAGCCGCGTGGACGGATTCGTAGAATTCATCGCGTTTGGCGCGCCATATGTCATCTTCGGTGGCGCGATAACGAGCGACAAGTTCCTGCACCGCTGGGGAGGATTTAAGAACGGAAATACGGGATTCGGTATAGCCGACTTCCGCGGCGATGGCGGAAGTGGACAAGCCAGACGCGATGAGTCGAGCAATGATGTGGTGGGACTCACGGAGACGCTTGATCACCGGGAGGGCGGACTTTTCCCGA
>CAIQGU010000471.1 GCA_903871435.1 uncultured Burkholderiales bacterium
AATTTCAGATTGGAGTGCACGGTAATCCCGCCGCCTCGGTGCGGCAATCCGATTCTTGCGGTCCAATTCGGAGGCAAGCGCGCGGCCGGACTATGGCCCTGCCCGCTTAGAATTGATACGGATCCACTCGGCGTAATCGGACTCGTCCAGGCCGCCCGCCGCAAGCGCCACTATCGTTTCAACCGCGTCCGCCGGATTCGCGACAAGTCTGCGGCCGTTGAACGAAAGGAAGAGGCCCGAGGCAAGGAAGGCGGCGCGCTTGTTGCCGTCGACAAAGGGATGGTTGCGGGCGATTCCGTATCCGTAGGCGGCAGCAAGCTGCGCCGTGGTGCTGTCGGGGTTGTATGCGCGAAGATTCACCGGACGTGCCAGGGCCGAATCGAGCAGGCCCTCATCGCGCAGTCCGCTTGCGCCCCCGAACATGGCCAGGCTTTCCTCGTGAAGCAATAGCAGCGCCCGCTTGTCCACCCAGCGGGGTGCTCGTTTCATTCCGCAAGGATCTTGAAGGTATCCCGGTACTCTTTCATGAACGCGCGCCCTGCTTCCACCTGGGCTGCGACGGCAGGATCAAAGGGCGTCAGCAGGTAGCCCTCGGGCGTTTCAACGACATGCAGTGAATCGCCCCGGGCAACCTTCATGCGGTTGAGCATTTCCTTCGGGATGACGACGCCGGTTGAGGTTCCTACCGCTGTGAGCTTGAGGGATGCCATGCGCATCTCCACTTTGAATAATTATTTTTATAATAATGCCGAGGCGATGGTCGCGCAAGGGTCCGCGAACCGCCGTCGCAGGGTTGCGAGGTGAGATGACCTTCGGCGGGAATATTTCGCTTGAATCACGTCCTGCGCACCCAGTCACGCAAGGCTTGGCCCGTCGGGGTATCGAGCACGGCGAGTTCTGCCGGGGAGCCGGCCCCCACCAGCCGTCCGCCCGCATCGCCGCCGTCCGGCCCGAGGTCGATGACCCAGTCGGCCTGGGCGATGAGGTCGAGGTTGTGTTCCACCACGACGACACTGTGTCCTGCGTCCACCAACCGGTGCAGGGCCTTGAGGAGCAGTTCGACGTCGGCCATGGACAATCCCACGGTGGGTTCGTCGAGCACGTACAAGGTGCTGCCCATGGGCCGGCCCGCACCGCGCCCGGGCGGCGCCTGGACCGCGCGGGCCTTGGCCAGCTCCGTGACCAGCTTGATGCGCTGGGCCTCACCGCCGGACAGCGTGGGGGATGCCTGGCCCAGGGTGAGGTAACCCAGCCCCACATCCTTGAGCAGCTGCAGCGCATGGGCAATCTGCGGGCTGGTAGCGAAGAACTCCACCGCATCGTCGATCTCCATCTGCAACACGTCGCCGATGCTCTTGCCGCGCCACAGTACCTCGAGCGTGGTCTTCTCGAAACGACGCCCGCCGCACTGGTCGCAGACGATCTTGACGTCCGGCAGAAAACTCATCTCGATGGTCTGCAGGCCCTGCCCTTCGCAGCCCGGACAACGCCCGCCGGCGGTATTGAAGGAGAAACGGTTGGCGGCAAAGCCGCGCACCTTGGCTTCGGTGGTTTCGGCGTAGCGCTTGCGGATGGCGTCCCAGATACCAACGTAGGTAGCCGTGCAGGAACGCGGCGTCTTGCCGATGGGGGTCTGGTCCACCTCGAGCACGCGCTCGAGCGCTTCCCAGCCGCCGATGCTGCGGCAGCCCTGCCATTGCGGGGCCTTGGCCGCCATGCCTGGGCTCTTGCGCGCCGTCTTGCGCTGCGCCTGGGCATCGCCCAGCGCGTGGCGCAGGTTGGCCAGCAGCACGTCACGGGCCAGGCTGGACTTGCCGCTGCCCGATACGCCGGTCACCACGACAAGACGTCCCAGAGGAATATCGACGTCCACATCGCGCAGGTTGTGCAGCCGGGCGCCCCGAACGGCGAGCACCGGCGCGCCGCGTTCGATGGGCCGCGCCGCCGTGAGACTGCGGCTTGCGCCGCTGCGCAGGTGCTGGCCCGTGACCGAGGCGGCGCAGTCGATCAGGTCCTGCACGCTGCCCTGCGCCACCACCCGCCCACCGCGCGAGCCGGCGCCGGGGCCGATATCGATCACATGCTGGGCGGCGCGTATGGTTTCTTCGTCGTGCTCCACCACGACCAGCGTGTTGCCGCGCGATTCGAGCTTGTGCAGGGCGCGCAGCAATATGCCGTTGTCGCGGGCGTGCAGTCCGATGGTGGGCTCATCGAGCACATAGCAGACGCCCTGCAGGTTGGAGCCCAGCTGCGCGGCCAGCCGTATGCGCTGCGACTCGCCACCCGAAAGCGTCGGGGCCGCGCGGTCGAGCGCGAGGTAGGACAGGCCCACCTCCATGAGGAAGTCCAGGCGGCCGCTGACTTCGGTGACCACGTCGCGGGCGATCTGCGCGGCGCGGCCCTCGAGCGCCAGCCCCGCCGACCACGTCTGCGCCTGCGCGACCGTCATGGCGCCCACGTCGGCGATGGATTTGCCGTCGAAACGCACCGCCAGCGAAGTGGGGTTGAGGCGCTGCCCCTTGCATTCCGGGCAGGGGGTTTCCTCCCCTTCGTACCAGGCGTTCCACCACACTTCCTCGCCGCTGTGTTCGGCTTCAAAACCCGGCAGTTGCAGGCCCGTGCCAAAGCAATGCGTGCACCAGCCGTGCTTGGAGTTGTACGAGAACATGCGCGGATCGGGCTCCGGGAACGACTTGCCGCAGCCCGCGCAGGCGCGATGCACGGAGAAGACCCGACGTTCCAGCGCCGGACCGTTGCGGCCCTTGTCGATGGCCGCGCGCAGTTCCTCCATGGGCCACGCCACCTCGACCACGCCGTGGCCGTGCTCCAGCGCTGCCTGCACGAACGCGCGCAGGGTTTCCTCGTTTTCCGGGCCGACCCGCAGGCTGCCGACGGGCAGATCGATGGAGTGTTCCTTGAAACGGTCGAGGCGTTCCCAGGGGCGCGTTGGCACGAAGCGGCCGTCGACACGCAGATGGGAAAAGCCCTTGCCCGCGGCCCAGCGCGCGAGCTCGGTATACAGGCCCTTGCGATTGACGATGAGCGGCGCCAGGATGCCGATCTCCTGCCCACGCCATTCGCGCTGTATGGCGGCCACGATGGCATCGAAGGACTGCGGCTGCACGGGCAACTGGCAGTCGGGGCAGTACTGGATGCCGAGCTTCACGTACAGCAGGCGCAGAAAATGGTGCAGCTCGGTCTGCGTGGCAACGGTGCTCTTGCGGCCGCCGCGGCTGACACGCTGCTCGATCGACACCGTGGGCGGAATGCCGTGAATGGCATCGACGCTGGGCCGGGCGGCCGGCTGCACCATGGAGCGCGCATAGGCGTTGAGCGACTCGAGATAGCGCCGCTGGCCCTCGTTGAACAGGATGTCGAAGGCCAGCGTGGACTTGCCGCTGC
>CAIQGU010000472.1 GCA_903871435.1 uncultured Burkholderiales bacterium
CGGCAAGCAGGTGGCCGTGCTCTGCCCCACTACGCTGCTGGCCGAGCAGCACGGCGAGACCTTTCGTGACCGCTTTGCGTCCTGGCCGGTGCGCATCTGCGAGCTGTCGCGCTTTCGCTCCGCCAAGGAAACCACGCAGGCGCTGGCCGGCTTGCGCGCCGGCACGATGGACATTGCCATCGGCACGCACAAACTGTTGTCGGCGGATATCGGCTTCGACCGCCTCGGACTGGTAATCGTCGATGAGGAGCACCGTTTCGGCGTGCGCCAGAAAGAGCGCCTCAAGGCCCTGCGCGCGGAAGTCGACGTCCTCACCCTGACAGCCACACCCATACCGCGCACCCTGGCGATGTCGCTGGAGGGCATACGGGACTTCTCCGTCATCGCCACGGCGCCGCAGCGGCGCCTGGCCATCAAGACCTTCGTGCGTCAGGAAAGCCCGGGGCTGATCCGCGAGGCCTGCATGCGCGAACTGCAGCGCGGTGGCCAGATCTACTACCTCTACAACGAAGTGGAGACCATAGAAAACTGCCGGGCGCGCCTGATCGAACTGCTACCCGAGGCGCGCATCACGGTAGCGCACGGCCAGATGGCCGAGCGTGACCTCGAGCACGTGATGCGCGATTTTCACCAGCAGCGCTTCAACATCCTGCTGTGCACCACCATCATCGAGACCGGTATCGACGTGCCCAGCGCCAACACCATCCTCATCCACCGCGCGGACCGCTTCGGGCTGGCGCAGCTGCACCAGCTGCGCGGCCGCGTGGGCCGTTCGCACCACCAGGCCTACGCCTACCTGATGATCGAGGAAGGCGCCATCACCAAGAACGCCGAGAAGCGCCTCGAGGCCATCCAGAACCTCGAGGAGCTGGGCAGCGGTTTTTATCTTGCCATGCACGACATGGAAATCCGCGGCGCGGGTGAGGTGCTGGGCGACTCCCAGTCGGGCAACCTGCAGCAGGTGGGCTTCGACTTGTACTCGCAGATGCTCAATACTGCCGTGCGCGCGCTGCGCTCGGGACGCGAACCCGACCTGCTGTCGCCGCTGTCCGCCACCACCGAAATCAACCTGCACGTGCCTGCGCTACTGCCGAGTGACTACGTGCCCGACGTGCACCAGCGCCTGTCGCTGTACAAGAAGCTGGCCACGGCCACCGACGACGACAGCATCATCGGGCTGCAGGAGGAACTGGCCGACCGCTTCGGCCGCCTGCCGCCACCGGCGCGTGCGCTGATCGACACCCACCGCCTGCGCATCGACGCGCAGGCCATCGGCGTGCGGCGCATCGACGCCGCGCCCGGCGTGATGTGGCTGCATTTCATCCCCCAGCCGCCCATCGAGCTGTCGCGCATCATTGCGCTGGTCCAGCGCGACCGGCGCGTGCGTCTTGCCGGCCAGGACAAGCTGCGCATCGAACCGGCCAGCGCCGAGCTGGATCAGCGGCTGCAGCTACTGCGCTCGGTGTTCAAGGCGCTGTCGAGCGATGCGCCACCGGCGGACGCGCCCCGCCCGGGCCCGGTACGCCGCGGCTGACACCCATCATCACGCCAATTTTCAGCGCCCCCGCCTGCTCAATGGACCTCGTCATCCAGGCCGAAAATCTTGCCCCCGATGCGGCCGATGCCTTCGCCGCTGCCTGCCTGGCACCGCGGCACGTGCGGCGCGGCAAGGCCGTGCGGCTGTTCGGCGTTCATGAAGACGCGGACACCCGCACCGTCGTCGCTGCACTGGCGGCCTTCTGGAAGTGCGATGCCGCCCTGGTCGATCCGCGTTTGCGACTGTCGGACTACCGCGTGCTGGTCAGCGACATGGATTCGACGCTCATTACGATCGAATGCATCGACGAGCTCGCGCGCCTGGCGGGAAAAGGCGCGGCGGTGGCGGCCATCACCGAGGCCGCCATGCGTGGCGAGATCGCCGATTATTCGCAGAGCCTGCAACAGCGGGTTGCCCTGCTCGCGGGTGCCGGCGCCACGCTTATCGACCGGGTATCAAGCGAGCGCCTGAGGCTAGCGCCGGGCGCGGCGGCGCTCATGGCCGGCGCGCGCAGTGCCGGCTGGAAAACGCTGCTGGTATCGGGCGGCTTCACCGCCTTTGCCGACGGCATACGCGATGACCTGGGCATGGACGGCAGCTGGGCCAATATTCTTGTGGAGCGGGACGGCGTCTTCACCGGGGAGGTTCTGGGGCCTGCGCAGAACGATGGTGCCATCGTCGATGCCGCAGCCAAGGCCCGCGCGCTGAAAGAGCTGTGTGCCGCCAACGACTGCGCACCGCGTTCGGCCATTGCGGTGGGCGACGGTGCGAACGACTTGCAGATGATGGCCGCCGCGGGGCTGTCGATTGCGTACAGGGCCAAGCCCGTGGTCCGGGAACGCGCCAGCTATGCGCTGAACCATACGGGGCTGGATGGAATACTGAACCTGTTCGCCGACGGCTGGTAGCTCCAACGGCAGTCAGGCAAGCCGTGCATGCAGGTCATGCGCGTCAGTTCTCTCCACCACCACATCAAAGAACTCCCCCACCTTGAGCAGCGGATCGGGTGCGATGTGCACCACACCGTCGATCTCCGGCGCGTCGGCGCTCGAGCGGCCGATGGCGCCCTGCGGGCCGCATTCGTCTATGAGCACGCGCTGCACGCTGCCCATCTTGCGCGCGAGGCGTTTGGCGGAAATGGATTCCTGCAGCTGCATCAAGCGGCCGCGACGCTCTTCGCGTACTTCGTCGGGAACCGGATGGGGCAGTTCATTGGCCGCAGCGCCGTCCACCGGGGAATAGGCGAAGCAGCCCACGCGGTCGAGCTGCGCTTCGCCCAGGAAATCGAGCAGGGTTTCAAACTCGGCTTCGGTTTCGCCCGGGAAACCGGCGATAAAGGTGCTGCGGATCGTGAGCTCCGGGCAGATTGCGCGCCAGCCACGGATGCGCTCCAGGTTGGCTTCGCCAGCCGCCGGCCGCTTCATGCGCTTGAGCACCGCCGGATGGGAATGCTGGAAGGGAACATCAAGGTAGGGCAATACCTTGCCCTCGGCCATCAGCGGCAACACCTCGTCGACGTGTGGATACGGGTTGACGTTGCCCGGCTCCGATGCCTGCTTATCCGCTTC
>CAIQGU010000473.1 GCA_903871435.1 uncultured Burkholderiales bacterium
GGTTGTGTTGGATACCTGGGGATCCCGAAACCCCCCGCCCATGGCCAGGGCCAGGGACACGTCCAGGGCGGCGGCCCGGGCGTCGAGGTCAACTTCGGAGCGACGCTGCGACAGCACCGCCCCCTGTGCGGTAAGCACGGTGAGGAAATTTCCCAATCCGGCCCGGTAGCGCGTGACGGCAAGATCGGCCGCTACCTGGGCATTGGCAGTGGCCAGTTCCTGTTGGCTGCGCTGGCGGCGCACGGCGGCGATGGAACTGGACGTGTCAGCCACCTCGCGCGCGGCCTGTAGCACTGTGGCGTTGTAGGTGTCGATGGCTTCGTCCGTCTGGGCGCTGGCCGAGCGCAGTGCTGCGCGCAGCGAACCGCCCTGGAAGATAGGCAGGTGCACGGCAGGACCCACCTGCCAGGTTCGGCTGTTGGTTTGGAGGAGCCGTCGCGCGCCCAGGGAATCCAGCCCGACGAGCGCATTGAGGTTCACGTTGGGATAGAAATCGGCGCGTGCTGCATCAACACTGCGCAGCGAGGCCGCAACCCGGCGCTGTGCGGCGACGACATCGGCGCGCCGCGCCAGCAGGTCCAGGGGCAGGGCGGCGGGCGGCGCCAGCGCTGCGTCGTCGGGCAGGTGGGCCTCCACGGCGTCGGCCGCATCGGGCGCCTGCCCGGCCAGCACGGCCAGCGCGTGGCGTGCCAGCGCAATCTGCTCATCGGCGCGTTCGATATCGACGCGGATTTCCGGAAGGGTGACCTCGGCGAGGCGCCGCTCGACCTGCGTGTCGAGCCCCGCGCGCACGCGGTCGCGCACCAGTTCCAGTGTCTTGGCGCGGTCGGTCTCGATCTGAACAGCAATGCGGCGCGCCTGCTGCGCCCGCGCCAGCTCGAAATACGCGTGACCGATGGCGCCCGCCAGGCGCACGCCGGCGAGGTCGCGATCGACGGCACCGGCCTGCGCCTCCAGGCGCGCCGCGTCCGTGCGCGCGGCCAGCCGGCCGAAGAGGTCGAGTTCCAGCGACGCAACCAGATCGAGATCATTGATGGTGGCGACCTCGCCACCCAGCGGCGGCGGGAAGATGCCGTTGCCGGAGAGCCGCTGCGCAATGGACTGCCCATTGAAATTGAGGGAGGGCGCTTAACCGGCGTGCGTTGCTGCCACGAAAGCCTCCGCCTGCTGCAGGCGCGCGCCGGCAATGCGCAGGTCGGGGCTGTCGCGCAGGCCGCGTTCTATCCATGCCGTGAGTTCCGCGTCGTGATAGACGGTCCACCAGGCTTTGTCACCAAAGGCGTCGTGTGGGGCGGACTCCGCCGGATTGGCCGCAAGGTGCAGGCGGCTGGCAAGGTCCTGCGCGGTGGGCAGCTTTTCCTGTGGCCCGAGAGAAGGATCCGCAGCGCAGCCGACAAGGATGCACAGCGCGCCGGTTAGGGTGAGAGTGCGTTGAACGAGCCGCTGCGGGCTGAGCGTTTTGGCGATTCGAATCATTCGTGTTCCCCGGTTGATTCCCGCCGTGCCGCATCGCGCTGGCCAGCGGCGATGACCCGCTCGAGCAGGCTGCGCAGCTGATCGATTTCCGCGTGCGAGAGATCCGCAAGATGCGCATTCAACACGTCGGCGATGACATACGGCACCACGGCGGCGGCTTTCTGGCCTTCGGGCGTGAGTTCCAGTTGCTGCACACGGCGGTCATCGACGCTGCGTACGCGCCGCAGCAGGCCCTTGTCTTCCAACCGGTCCAGCAGGCGTGTCGTGGCGCCCGAGTCGCAACCCACCATGCGGGCCATTTGCGTGGCGGTGGCGTGCGGGTTGCGCGAGAGCTTGAGCAGGGGACGCCATTGGGCATCGGTAAGACTGTGTTCGACCATGCGGGCATCTATGGCACGGGAAAGAAGTTCCACGGCCTGTTTCATGAGAAAGCCGACGCTGTCTTCCGTGCGGTACTTGTCACCGCGGTAATAGCCTTGGTTGGACGGGGCCGCTTCGATCGCGCCTGCTGGGCAGTGTTTGGTCATATAGTCTGCATGGGCAATGATTGGCTGAGCAGTATCTGGCTGGGCAATATTTGACTAGGCAGGATTATTATTTGCCTAGGCATGAATTGTCAAATCGGTAATGGATGGCAGGGGCGGGGCGGGCCGTTGGCGCCCCTGCGCGAACTCATCTCAAGAGGTGTTTGAGAGGTAGAGCGTGGTTTTTTTCGGCCGCTCTGGGATGAGGGCCAGTGTTCGTGTAAAATCTCGCACCTTGCGCCCGTAGCTCAGTTGGATAGAGTACTTGGCTACGAACCAAGGGGTCGTGGGTTCGAATCCTGCCGGGCGCA
>CAIQGU010000474.1 GCA_903871435.1 uncultured Burkholderiales bacterium
CAAAGAAATAAGTTACTTTAGGTTGACCGGCATTAGCGGCTTTCTGGTTTAAAATGGTATCCACCGCAATGGCGGTTTTGCCGGTCTGGCGATCGCCGATGATCAGTTCGCGCTGGCCGCGGCCGATGGGCACCATGGCGTCGATGGATTTCAAGCCCGTTTGCAGCGGCTGGTTCACCGACTGGCGCGCGATGACGCCCGGCGCCACTTTCTCGATGACATCGCGGTGCTTGGACTCGATGGGGCCCTTGCCGTCGATGGGCTGGCCCAGGGCGTTGACCACGCGGCCGATGAGTTCGGGGCCGACCGGCACGTCCAGGATGCGGCCGGTGGTCTTCACCGTGTCGCCTTCGGAAATATGCGTGTATTCGCCCAGGATGACGCTACCGACGGAGTCGCGCTCGAGGTTGAGCGCCAGGCCGACGGTCTGGTCCTTGAACTCGAGGATCTCGCCCTGCATCACGTCGGACAGACCGTGGATGCGGCAGATGCCGTCGGTGACGGTAACGACCGTGCCCTGGGTGCGGACGTCGGTATCGACGCCCAGGCCCTGGATGCGGCTCTTCAGCAGTTCGCTGATTTCAGAAGGATTGAGTTGCATCGAACCACTCCGGATAGGGGAATCAGGCGGTCAGCCGGGCTTGCATCGCGTCGAGGCGGGCACGCACCGAACTGTCAAGTACACGATCGCCGACCGTCACGCGCACGCCACCGATCAGCTGCGGGTTGAGCCGGACTTCGGGCTTGAGTTTGAAGGGGAATTTCTTTTCAAGGGCAGCAAGCAGGCTGGCGACTTCGTCGGCGCTGATGGCAAAGGCGCTTTCGATGACGCAGTCTGCCGAGCCTTCCGCCGCGTTGTGCAGCGTGTGGAACTGCGCCGCTACCTCGGGGAGTATGGCAAGGCGGCCGTTTTCGATCACCAGCTTGAGCAGTTCTGCTACCGGGGCGGGCAGGCTCTGACCGGCCAGGGCTGCGATCAGGTCGTAGCGCTGGGCATCGCTGAGCGCCGGATTGGCCAGCGCCTCGGCGGCCTGCGGGTTGGCCACCAGGCCGGCGATGGCGTCCACCGCCGCCGTCCACGCGCCGGACTGGCCGGATCCCTTGCTGTCCGTACCCGCGCGCGCGGCCGCGAAGAGGGCCTCGGCGTACGGGCGGGCGATGGTGGAGAGTTCGGCCATGGCTACAGCTGCGCCTTGAGCTGGTCGAGCAACTGGGCGTGCGTGCGTGCATCGACTTCGCGCTTGAGGATGGCCTCGGCGCCCGCGACGGCAAGGTCGGCCACGCGATCGCGCAGTTCGGTCTTGACGCGCACCAGCTGCTGATCGGCCTCGGACTTGGCGGCGGCGATGATGCGATCACCCTCCACCTTGGCCTGGGCCTTGGCAGCCTCGACGATGGCCTGGGCGCGCTTCTCGGTATCGATGATGATCAGCTGGGCACGGGCCTTGGCCTCGGTTTCCAGTTGCAGCACCTTCTTGTTGGCGTCGCCCAGGCTCTTGGTGCCCAGCTCGGCGGCGGCCAGACCGTCGGCGATCTTCTGGCGGCGCTCGTCCAGGGTCGTGCGCAGCATCGGCCAGATGAAACGCATGGTGAACAAGCTGGCGACCACCAGCACGATCGCCTGGAAAAACAGTGTGGCATTGACGTTCATAGTGCGCTCCAGTTCACCGCGGGGTCCCGCTTTCGTGCAGGCAAAGGGCCATGCGCGTTACGAGGGATGAGCCGCGGATGACAGCGGCGGGTTCCGGGTCCCTTAGCCCTTGAAGGGGCTGGCGACGGCGAACCACAGGGCGATACCGGTGCCGATAATGAACGAGGCGTCGATCAGGCCGAGCAGCAGGAACACCTTGCCTTGCAGCGTGTTCATGAGTTCGGGCTGGCGCGCCGAGGATTCGATGAACTTGCCGGACATGATGCCGATACCGATACAGGCGCCGGCGGCGCCCAGTCCGATGATGAGGCCACAAGCAATGGCGACGAGGCCGACGGTGGACATGGTGTTCTCCTAGGTTGGGGGGTTGCGTTAAGTGTGATGCGCGTGCGCTCAGTGCGCCGCGTGGGATTCCTGGCCCTGGCCGATGTAAACCAGCGTGAGCATCATGAAGATGAACGCCTGCAGCAGGACGATAAGAATGTGGAAGATGGTCCAGCCGAAGCCGAGCAGCACCTGGAAGAGGCCGAGCACGGATCCCATCACGATGTTCTGGGTGCTGTCGGCGGCGAAGCTGCCGCCCAGCAGCGCGATCAGGAAGAAGAGCAGTTCGCCCGCGTACATGTTGCCGTAGAGCCGCATGCCCATGGAAAACGTCTTGGAAACGTATTCGATGAGGTTCAGGCCGAAGTTGGCGAGCGCCAGCGCGGCGCCGCCGATCCACGTGAGCGGGTTGGCGGTGAGGTGCACGGAGCCGAACGGAGCGATGAACAACTCCTTGATCCAGCCAAACAGCCCCTTGATGCGCACCGAGTAATACAGCGACAAAACCAGCACGCCCAGCGCCATGCCCAGCGGACCGTTGATATCGGCGGTGGGCAAGGGGCGCATGTGATCAAAGCCCAGGACACGCGCGGCGCTGGGGATGAGGTCGACCGGCAGCAGGTCGATGGCGTTCATCAGGGCCACCCAGAAAAACACGGTGAGCGCCAGCGGGGCGGCAAAAGAGCGATCGACCGAGACCATGGACTTGGCTTGCTCTTCCACCATTTCGACGACGATTTCCACCAGGGCCTGGAAGCGGCTGGGGACGCCAGTGGTGGCGCGGCTGGCCGCGAGGCGCAGCACGAACAGCACGATGCCGATCGTCAGCAACGAGAAGAACAGCGTGTCGTAGTGGATGACGGATGGATCGAACAGCCCATGCTGTTCGCCGCTCGCGAAATGGTGCAGGTGGTGCGCGACGTATTCGGAGCCGGTTTCCGGTTCGCTGCTAGCCATCAAAGTGCCCGCGGTAACCCCCGGACCGGCCTCATCGACGAGGCCAGGCCAGGGCTAGTGGTTGGACCAACAAAACGGCGCAGACCGAAGCGATCAGCGCCAGCCAAACTACATCCTTGTATGCCCGTACCAGCAGCGCCAAC
>CAIQGU010000475.1 GCA_903871435.1 uncultured Burkholderiales bacterium
CTGCAAGTCGAGCATCCGGTCACGGAGATGATCACCGGACTCGATCTCGTGGAGTGGCAGCTGCGCGTGGCGGCCGGCGAAGCCTTGCCCTTGCGCCAGCAGGACATCTCGATCCGCGGCCATGCCATCGAGGCGCGCCTGTACGCGGAGGACCCCGACCACGGCTTCACGCCGGCCACCGGAACGCTCGTGCATTTCGATGCGCCGCAAGCGTCGGCGCACGTGCGCCTCGACAGTGGCGTCGCAACCGGTGACGCGATCTCGCCCCACTATGACCCGATGATCGCCAAGCTCATTGCGTGGGACGTCGATCGCGACGCTGCCCGCGCCCGGTTGCGCAATGCGCTGGCGCAGACGCGCATCGTCGGGGTCGTCAACAATATTGCGTTCTTGTCGCGGCTGGTCGATGCCCCCTCGTTTGCCGCGGCGCGGCTCGATACCGACCTCATCGGCCGTGATGCTGCCCACCTCGCCGCGGATACGGCCCCGCCCCCGCGTCATGTCTGGCTGCTTGCCGCCCTGGCGCAATTGGCCGGTGAAATGCAGGACGACATGCAGTCCGGACGCCCCCCCGGCGCCTGGGAACGGCGCGACAGTTGGCGCGCCAATCGCGACGGCGTGCGGGCGCTGCCGCTCGCCTGGCAGGGTCCTGCCGAACCCGTGCTTCGTGCCCTGAGCGTGTGCTGGCAGGCTAGCGCCGTGCGCCTGGGTCTGGACGGCCAAGACAGCTTCTGCGAATGGCAACGGCTGGCGGCGGAGCCGGGCGCCACGGCTGACGTCGACACATGGGCGAATTCGCCCACTGCTCCGGCAGCGAGCGCCGGCCGCCACAGTCCTTCTGGCGCCGACCGGAGCGCCATGCTGCGCGCCCACTTCGACGGGCGCGCCTGGCAGGCCACCGTGGTTGCCCATGCGGGGCGCTGGCATGTGTTCGTAGAGGATCGCCACGACATCTTCACCGCGCACGGCGCCGCTGGGACGGCTTACGCGGACGCGGATGATGCGGGGCCGGACAGTGGCGCTGTGCTCGCGCCCATGCCGGGCAAGGTCATTGCCGTCCTGGTGGCGCCCGGCAGCCATGTCGAGCGTGACACGCCGCTGCTTATCCTGGAAGCGATGAAGATGGAACACGCGGTGTGCGCCCCGCGCGCGGGACTGGTGCAGGATTTTCGCGTCGGCGTGGGTGATTCCGTGACCATGGGCGAGCTGTTGGTCGATTTTTCCGCCACCCCCAGTCCGGCATGACGGCAGGCGCTGACGACCCGCGCGCTGGCGTACCGGGCGCGCCCCCCGAGGTGCACATCGTGGAAGTGGGCCCGCGTGATGGCCTGCAAAACGAGGCGGTTCCCGTCCCGCTGGCCGTTCGCCGCTCATTGATCGAGCGCCTGGCGGCGGCCGGACTGCGGCAAATCGAGGCCGGCGCCTTCGTTTCGCCGCGGCGCGTGCCGCAGATGGCCGGTTCCGACGAACTCCTGCGCGTGCTGCTGGACATGCCCGCCCTGCTCGCTGCCGGCGTCTCGTTGCCGGTGCTCACGCCCAATCTGCAGGGCTATACGGCTGCGCGTGCCGCCGGTGCCCGGCGCGTGGCCGTCTTTGCCGCTGCCTCCGAGTCCTTTTCCCAACGCAACATCCAGTGCTCCATCGCGCAGTCCCTGGAACGCTTTGCCCCCGTGATCTCCGCGGCCCAGGCCGATGGCGTCTCCGTGCGTGGCTATCTGTCGTGCGTGATCGCCTGCCCCTATGAAGGCGCCGTGCATCCCGCCATCGTTGCGGAACTCGCCGCCACCTTGATCAACATGGGCTGCGATGAAATCTCGCTTGGCGACACGATAGGCGTGGGAACGCCCGCAACGGTCAGCGCCTTGCTGGAAGCGGCGACGGCGACGGTTCCCGTCGCCCGCTTGGCGGGCCATTTCCACGACACCTACGGCATGGGCGTTGCCAACGCGTACGCGGCGTATGCCCTTGGGGTGCGCACCTTTGATGCCTCGGTAGCCGGCCTGGGTGGCTGCCCCTACGCCCCGGGGGCCAGCGGCAACGTGGCCACGGAAGATCTCGTGTACCTTTTCGAGGGCATGGGCGTTGCCACGGGCGTTGATCGCGACGCCCTGATTGCCTGCGCGGACTGGATCCGCGGCCAGCTAGGCAGCGCGGGGCGCGGCCGTGTGGCGGCCTCCGCAGCCGTGCGGTCCCTGCTCGCTGCGCGCGGGGGCGTCGCGCCGCCCGAGGTTTCACAATAAGCATATTCGCAACACGTTCTTCGGCACGCCGCGGACGCTCGCGTATTCTTGGCCGTTTGCCAAAAAACCAGGAAAGCCCCATGACGGGACCTACGCCTCTATGGCGCACGACGCGACGCACGACGCGCCCCTGCGCCGTGCGCCGCGCGTTGCGCTGCCGGCCATGCAACGAGTCATGCAGCGAATCATGCAGCGAGTCATGCAGCGAGTCATGCCGCAATCTGTGCTGCAAGCCGCGCTGATGGAGACGCTATGAGTTCCGCATTGCCGGCGCAGGAACCTGCCAGCACGGGGCCGCAGCCGACCGTCGCGGACATGGTGAACGATGCCGGCGAGGTGGTGCCGCGCCGTCACCTGGGCGTGCAACACGCCATGGCCGTCTGCGTGGGCATGGTCATCGGCGCCGGAATCTTCCGCACCTCCCCCAATGTGGCCCACAGCGTAATGAGCGCCGGGCCGCTGTTCGGCGCCTGGGCCCTGGGCGGCGTGCTTTCCGTGCTGGGCGCCTTGTGTTTTGCGGAAATGGCCTCGGCTTTTCCGCATACCGGGGGTGATTACGCATTTCTCGCCCGTGCCTATGGACGCAAGCTGGCGCTGCTGTTTGCGTGGTCACGCTTCTCGGTCATACACACGGGGTCGATGGCCCTGCTGGCGTTCGTGTTTGGTGACTATCTTTCGCAGATCGTCAATTTCGGTCCCTGGACCAGCCCGGTGTTCGGCATTTTCGCGGTGGTGACGCTCATCGGGGTAAATCTGCGCGGTATCCATATCGGCGTGGGCACCCAGGTGGGGCTGATGTCGCTGGTCATCTTTGGCCTGAGCTGCGTTGTGGTCGGCGGCCTGTGGCAGGCGTCGCACGGCATCGCACCGCTAACCTCCGCCAGCGTCTCTTCATCGGCCGTCGATCGCACCAGTTTCGGCACGGCCATGGTCTTCGTCCTGCTGGCCTACGGCGGCTGGAGTGACGCGGCGACCCTGTCCGCAGAAATGCGCGATGCGCGCCGCGGCATCGCCTTTGCGCTCATCGGCGGCATGAGCATCGTCAGCGCGCTCTATCTGGGCGCCAACTGGGGTTATGTGCGCGTGCTGGGTCTCGACGGCCTTGCCGACAGCCACGCACCCGCGGCCGTGGCGAACGCGCTCAATGCAGCCAGCCCCGCGAGGGGAGACAGCAGGAAAGCGGCGACGGTCAAACCGGTCACGCCCAGGACAAGCATGATCAGACCTGCGATCTCCC
>CAIQGU010000476.1 GCA_903871435.1 uncultured Burkholderiales bacterium
ATCGGCATCGGCATCGGCATGTATCGCCGCAAGGATGATCGCGATGTCCAGCTCCTTGGCCGAGCGCGCACCGCCTGGCAGCACGCGCGAACGGTAATGGCCGGCGTCCGGCAACCAGTAGCCGTCGAGCACACCCAGAATCTCGCGCGCCGGCCCCGCCAGCGCGGCAGACGGGCCGGTCAGGCCCTGCTGCGCATACCAGGCGGCACCTTCTGCCAATGCGGCAGCCGACACCCGCAGGGTGTAGTAGTGCAGACCGCACTCCTCTTCCCAGATGTCGAACGAGGGGGTGTCCCAGCGCTCCAGCGTGAATTGCAGATCCGCTTCCAGCAACGCATCGATGCGCGCCCTCAGTGTCGCGCCGATCACGCCGCGCGCCGTGCCATGGCGCAGCCAGCGCAGCAACGCCAGCGCCCGCAGCGGCGGACCGTCGTGCTGCGGCCGCGTCCAGCGGGAAATATCCAGCGTGCCGTCCGGATTGACCCGCGTCTCCGCCGCCACCGCGGCGCCGTGCGCCGTGGCGAGGTCCGCGTCGTCGCGCAGGTATTGGGTGAAATCCGCCATAGCGCGAGACCGCCAGCCGGGCGCGGCCACCAATGCGCGCCCATCCTGCTGCGCCAGGGATAGGCTGAAATCGACGAAATCGGCCAGGTGGGTGACCGCGGTGTCGTCCACCTGGCCGGTGCTGTGCAGCAGCCGCAGACAGTCGATGACCACCGCCGAATCGCGGTACCAGTGAAAGAAATAGTCGGGATCAGGGTCGTAGGCGGCGAGCACGGGCGAGGCCACGATGGCGCCGCGCAGCGGCCGCACGGTCTGTCCGAAACCGGGGCGCGTCTTGACGATATCCACCGGCGATACGCTCATCAGCAGGCCCGCGACGGCGCGCGTCTGCTGGCCGGCGATCCAGGCGTCCAGTTCGGCCATCAGAGCGCGCCCGCCTTGTCCAGCCAGGGGCTGCGAAACTCCAGGCGGCGCAGCCCGGCCTGCACTTCCGGAATGCTCATGAAGAGATTCCACAAGAGCCCGGACCGGTGGTTCTCGAACATGATCACGATGGGGCCCTGGTCTATGGCCAGATAGGTATCGGCAAACCAGCCGCGGTTCTCGCAGAAGGCATCGACGAAGCCGTAGCGTCCCCAGATCCGCTCGCCCAGTCCTGTCAGGAAATGGCGCAGCACCGGCATGACCTCGCCGGGTGCGTACGGCAGGCTTGCCAGTGCCGCCGTGGGTGAGATGGTGCCGTTGTCGTTATCGGGCGCATGCGCCGCGTAACCGTCGGGATCATCGCTGGCCGTCAGCCCCCAGCACTGTGCGCCGTAACCCGCGTGGCCGTATGGGTTGGCGACGCAGTGCGCGCGATTGATCTGCACATGGCGCCGGTTGAGCTCGCCGTAGTCGGCGTAGCGGTCCTGCAGGCCGTGCGGATCGAGTCCGCAGAAGGAATAGTGGGCAAAGAACAGCGGGCCCCCGCCGGGCATGCCCAGGGGCAGTTCAATGCCGTGGTAGGTCTTGCCGTTGAGGAAATCACGCCCCGCGGCGAAGCCGCGGTGGTAGACCTCCGGGTCCACCCGGTGACGCGGCGCGGCCGCTGCCAGCAGGTAGGTCATGAGGCACTCGTTCCAGCCGTGGATCTCATGGTCCATGGCCCAGCCGTTGTAGGGGCTCCAGTGCCAGTAGAGCAGCTTGCGGCCGCCCTGCGTGTACCAGTCCCACTCGACGCCCTCCCAGATCTCGGTGATGCGGCCGCGCAGCGCCTGCTCCTCCACTGTGTCGCCGCGGAAGTACTGGCGCACGCACAGCAGGCCCATGCACAGGAAGGCCGTTTCCACGAGATCGCCACCGTCGTCCTTGCGGCTGAACGGTATCGTCTCTCCTGTAGCGCCGTTCATGAAGTGGGGAAAGGCGCCGTGGTAACAGCGGGCGCGGGCCAGCACCTGCACCATTCGGTTGAGGCGTTCGAGCGCGGCGGCCCTCGTGACCCAGCCGCGTTCGACCGCCACAAGGATGGCCATGCAGCCGAATCCCGAGCCACCGGTCGTGACAAGGTCGTCGACCGGCTCGTCGCGGGTCGTGCGCCGGTCCGGCGCAAGGCCGCTGCCCGGATGCGCGCCTTCCCAGAAAAACCGGAAGGTCTGGCGGGCCACGGCTTCGAGCAATGCGTCATCGGGCAGCGCTGCCAGCGCGGCTGGCGTAGGGGCGCCGGTGCTACCGGGGACGTCTGCGGACTTAAACACCTGAATTCTCCTGCAGGGTGGATGGCCAGCGGCATCGGGCCAGGCGCCCCGCGGACACCGAGCGGCCGCCCGGCGGGCCGCTGCCACAGGGCTCCCATGCTAGCCACTTATTGCGCTGCGTTGCGACCCGGACTCGTCCGTAAAAGCGTCGCAATTCCAGCGGCGCGGGCGGTACCACCAAAACCCGGCTGGCTTGGGGTAGCCTCCCCATTTGGTCGACCATCCAACTGTAGCGGTCGCCCTGCTGCTGCCGTCTGGCGCTCGCGATAACCGTCGAATCGAGGCTCTCATGATCCATCGCGCGCTCCTGCTCCTGACGCTGATTGCGGCTTCGGTGACCACGGCCCAGGAGTCCGCCCCGGTCCCTGCTAGCGCACATGCCCAACTGTTGCAACTGTTGGCCGCCAGCGATGACGCCAATTTGCAGCGCAATCC
>CAIQGU010000477.1 GCA_903871435.1 uncultured Burkholderiales bacterium
GCAACTTGCCGCTGGACTGGAGGCAAGGCCAACCGCGGGAGTTGTGGAGGGCATCGACATCGGCCGCCGACGTGACGGGGCAGCACAACATCATGTTATGGAAGGGCGTGATGAGCACGCCGCGATTGAGCAGGTAAAGGTGGATTGCCGCTTCGAGACGGTCGTTCATGGCGGCGCGGGCCTGCCGGCCATTGCGCGGTGGCGTCACACAGAACTGGAACTCGCTGCGGGCGCCCACCCGGCTCACGCTCCAGTGCAAGCCATGCGCTGCCAGCACGCTGTGCAGGCCCGTTTCCAGCGATTGCGCCGTCGCAATCATGTGGGCGTAGGCCTGGGGTGTGGCAACCTCGGCGAGCGTGGCGCGTACCGCTGCCAAACCGAGCATATTGCCGGCCAGCGTGGTGCCGATTCCCGAATGCCCGGCGGGCGCGCCATCCTTGGCCTGGCGCATGCGCTCACCCAGCGCAGCATCGAAGCCATAGACGGCACAGGGCACGCCGCCGGCGATGGCCTTGCCCAGAACCAGGAAATCCGGCCGTATGCCATGGGCGTGCGCATAACCGCCGGGTGCGCTGCTGATGGTATGGGTCTCGTCGATGAGCAGCAGCGTGCCGGTGGCCGTGCAAGCAGCGCGCAGCGCCTGCAGGAAGCCAGGCTCCGGCAGCACCATGCCCACGTTGGTCATCACCGGCTCGGCAATCACGCAGGCGACGCTGCCGTCGGCCAGTGCACGCTGCAAGGCAGGCAGATCGTTGAACTCCACGACGCGGGTGTGCGCGGTGAGATCGCTCACCTGGCCCAGCAGGCTGGGCCGCGTCTGCGGCACGGGACCGCGGCCATCGGCGGCATCGACGAGGTCGACAAAGACATCGTCCACCGTGCCGTGGTAACAGCCATCGAAGACCACGATATTGGGCCGCCCCGTCACCGCGCGCGCCCAGCGCAGGCAAAAGCGATTGGCGTCCGTCGCCGAAAGCGCCATCTGCCACAACGGCAGGCCAAAGCGCGCCGCCAAAAGCGCGCCAAGTGCCGGGGCTTCCTCGCCGGGGAGCATGGTTCCCAGGCCATGGGCGGCGCGCTCGCCGATGACGCGCGCCAGCGCCGGCGGGCTGTGACCGAACATGGCGGCAGTATCGGCCAGGCAAAAGTCGGTGTGGTCGTGTCCGTCGGCGCAGGTAAGGCGCGCGCCCGCGGCCTCGCGAACGAACATGGGCGTGGGCGTGCCCCAGTCGTTCATCCAGTGCATGGGCACGCCGTAGAGAAAATGCCCGGCACCGGCGCGCGCGAGTTCAGCGCAGCGGGGGTGACGGTCGCGGAAGCGGGCAGCTTCGCGGGCGTGTAAAGCGGAGAGGGTGGTGGGGGAGATCATCGTGTTGCGGGGACCCTCACCCCAGCCCTATAGCCCGCGCCTCGTAGGGCGCGGTCGCTTTGCCCCCTCTCCCGCTTGCGGGAGAGGGCCGGGGTGAGGGTGACCGCTAAGCCGAGCTAAATCAACTCAGCCCTTCACCACCGCATCAAACGAGTCGGCCAGTATCTTCATGCCCTCATCGATGATCTCGTCGGACGCGGTGAGCGGCACCAGCACGCGGATGATGTTGGCGTAGGACCCGCACGACAGCAGCACCAGGCCGCGGCGCAGCGCTTCCGTGCACAGGCGCTTGGTCAGGTCGGCGTCGGGCACGTGGTGCTTGCCCACCTCGAACAGTTCCATGGCAACCATGGCGCCCAGGCCGCGCACTTCGCCAACCTCGGGATGTTTGGCAGCGATGGCCCGCAGGCCGGCGACCAGACGCTCGCCGATGACGCGCGAACGCTCGAGCAGATTCTCGCGTTCGAAGATATTGATCACTTCCAGCGCGGCCACGGCGGCCAGCGGATTGCCGGCGTAGGTGCCGCCCAGGCCACCGGGGTTGGGCGCGTCCATGATGTCGGCGCGGCCGGTGACGGCTGCAATGGGATAGCCGCCGGCCAGTGACTTGGCCATGGTGATGAGGTCGGGCACTACACCCGAGTGTTCGATGGCCAGCCACGTGCCGGTGCGGCCAGCGCCAGACTGGATTTCATCGGCGATGAGCACGATGCCGTGCTTGTCGCACATGGAACGCAAGGCCACCAGGAACTCCGTGGGCGCCACATAGAAACCGCCCTCGCCCTGCACCGGCTCGATGATGATGGCCGCGACACGTTCGGGCTCGATGTCGTTCTTGAAGATGTGTTCGATGGACGCCAGCGAATCGGCAACGCTCACGCCGTGCAGCGCGGAGGGAAAGCGCGCATGGAAAATCTCGGCTGGGTACGGGCCGAAACCCGCCTTGTAGGGGGCAACCTTGCCGGTAAGCGCCAGGGTGAGCATGCTGCGCCCATGGAAGCCGCCGCCAAAGGCGATGACGCCCGAACGCTTGGTGTAGGCGCGGGCGATCTTGATGGCGTTTTCCACGGCCTCTGCGCCGGTGGTGACAAAGAACGATTTCTTGGGCGCATCGCCCGGCGCCAGCGCGTTCAGGCGCTCGGCCAGTTCCACCAGGGGCTCATACGCCAGCACCTGAAAGCAGGTGTGCGTGACCTTGTCGAGCTGGGCCTTCACGGCCTCGACGATCGCCGGATGGCGGTGGCCGGTATTGAGCACGGCGATGCCGCCGGCAAAATCGATGTAGCGGCGGCCCTCGATATCCCACACCTCGGCATTGAGCGCGTGGTCGACGAACACTTCATAGGTCTGGCCCGAACCGCGGGGCATGGCGGCGCGACGCCGTGCCATCAGGGCGGCATTGGTGTGTTGCGATTGGCTGATGTGGGGGTCGCGTTGCATGCTTGGCTCCGGATTTGCCGTGGATTTGCCGTGAATTTGCCGCGGAATTTCCGCAGTATCGGTGGGCATAATTGTAGTCTTCCGTGCCGTGCTTGAGAGGCACCGCATTTGCGGCGAATCGAGGGGAAGTGGCACCCTCGCATGCAC
>CAIQGU010000478.1 GCA_903871435.1 uncultured Burkholderiales bacterium
CCCGGCTACCGCACCACGCAGGAAGATATCGCTGTTGCCGGGGTGGAACACCTGGTGATCCGTTCGCTGCTGGATTTGCAGCAATACGCCGATCCTTACGGCGACGCGGCGCGTGCGGGCATCTCGGCGGCGGCATGGCCCCTCTTCGGTCGGCTATGGCCTTCGGGCGCCTATCTTGCCGCGCGCATGGCGGCGCGCCCGGTGCGCGCGGGTGAGCGCATCCTCGAAATCGGCTGCGGGCTTGCACTGGCCAGCCTGGTGGGTCACCGCCGCGGTGCCGACATGACCGCCAGTGACTGTCACCCGCTCGCCGGGGCATTCCTGCGCGAGAACCTGCTGCTGAACGGGCTTTTGCCCATGAAGTACCGGTACGGCCTCTGGGGTAGCGGCGCCGATGCCGATGCGCACGGCCTCGCGCCGTCAGCCGACAGCCAATGGCGTTCGTCCCTGCGCAACGAGTGCATCGTCACGGGCCGGTATGACCTCATCATCGGCAGTGACCTGCTGTATGAACGCGACGACCGCGGCGATCTTGCGCATTTCATTGCCCGGCACGCCGCGCCCGACGCCGAAGTGTGGATCATCGATCCCGACCGCGGCAACCGACCGGCGTTCAACCGGCACATGGCTGACTGGAACTTTGAACGCGATGAGTTCCCGCTGTGGCGGGCGGCGGCTGATGGCGCATTCGCCTACAAGGGGCGTTGCCTGGTTTATCGCCGCCGTCATTCACCAAACGGACAAGTCGCGACCTGACACCTTTGCTGCCCGTTTGGCGATGCAGGCTTCAATAACATCGCAGGCACCAGCAACGCCATCTTGCGCAGCAAGACGCTTGCCCGCCACTGCGGCGCCCCGGGCCAACTCGATGTCGCCCAGCATGCCGGCGATGACTGGCGCGACCCTCTCTGCCGTGAAATCCTCGCGCCGCAGGCGCCGCGCCGCACCGAGTCGCACCATGTGCTCGGCATTGTCGAACTGGTCAAAGCCAAATGGCACGATCAGCATGGGACGTCCCGACCGCGCGGCCTGCGCCGTGGTGCCGATGCCGCCTTGGTGCACGATCAGGCTGGCGCGCGGAAACAGCGCGTCGTAGTTCACGTAGTCAAGCACCAGCAGCGACGGATCGCCGGCAAGGTCGGCAAGCTGCGTCGCGCGCGAGCCCGCCACCAGCACGGCGCGCTGTTGCAATTGACGGGCGACGCGCGCGGCTACCGGGAAGAAGTCCTGCGCAATTTCCACGACCGAGGAACCCAGCGCAAATACCAGCGGCGCCTCGCCGGCGGCCAGGAAGGTTTCCAGGCGCGACGCCGCCTGCGCGTCGGTATTGCCTTGCCGGTAGAAGGTAAACCCTGTCGTGATGGTGTGAGGTGGCCAATCGGGCTGTGGAGCGGCGAAATGCTCCGGGAACATTGCCAGTGTTCCATGCGGCGAGAACTGCCCATCGAAGAGCGGATTGTCCGGTGGCGCTGCAATGCCCAGCTGCCGGCATTGCTGGTACACCGGCCGGACCATGGCGCGAGACCCGAACTTGGCAAGGACCATGGCCCCGCGAAAGAGTGCGGGACTGATGCCATGCAGCGTCTGCAGCAGGGGCGCCGCGCTCAGGAAGGGCGGATCGAAGGAGGACATGAAGCCCATTGGCGCCAGCACCGTCGACAGCCACGTCTTGTCCAGCTTGCGGCAGGCAATCGGCGTGGCGTATGTCAGGGGATGCGATAGGGCCAGATCGCAGCCTGCAGCTGCAGCAAGCGTATCGGCGCAGGTCTGCTCGAAGCCGGACATGACTTCGCGGATCAGGCGTTGCGCGCCGCTGCGCGGTTCAAAGATCTTCTCGATGAAACCACTGGCGCCTTGCGCCGTAAGGTACCGGTCCAGCGCGGATCGCAGCGGCACGAATCCCAGCCCTGCGGTCGTTACCCGCGGTTCATGAATCCCGGAAGTCGCCACGTGCACGCTGTGCCCGCGCTCTTGCAGGCCGCGGCCCACGGCCAGGTACGGGTAGAGGTCACCCAGCGAGCCCAAGCACGTGACGAGTATGCGCGCCATCACGCGCTACGCAGGCGGCCCGGCCTGCTCCGCCAGATGTTGCGCGAGCTGCCGCGCGGCGCCGATGAAAGCCGGATGCCCGTCCAGTATCAGGTAGTTGGGTATGGCCTCCAGGTAGGCGGCGAACCGGCCCTTGCTCAGGAAGCGTTCCCGGAAAGCGTCGATGTCAAAGTGCCGGCCCAGCTTGCCCACTACGCCGCCGCCGATATAAAGGCCGCCCGTGCTGCCGAAAGTGAGCGCCACGTTGCCGGCCACACCACCCAGCAGCCGGGAAAAAACCGTGAGCGTCTCATTGGCGGGGGATCCAGCCCCGGCATCGGCCAGTGCCACCACGCCGGCTGCATCCGCGATGCCGGCAACGGCCTGGACGCCCTTTATCTCACACAGCGCGTGATAGAGCAGGGGAATGCCCGTGCCCGAAACTACCCGCTCTGCCGATACGTGCGCATATTTCTTCCACAGCACCCGGAGTATCTCCAGCTCCAGCGGGCTGGCGGGCGCGAGTGTCACATGACCACCTTCGGTGGCCACGGGCTGCCAGCCCCGGCTGGTCGGAACCAGACCGGCGACACCCAGGCCGGTGCCTGGCCCCACCACCGCCTTCACGCCCACGCGCGTTTCCTGATGCCGGTCCAGGCGCCGCAGGTCGGCTACGGGCAGGAACGGCAGCGACATGGCCAGCGCGGAAAAATCGTTGATCACCAGCAGCGTGCGCAACTCCAGATCCAGCCGCGTGCGCTCGATGGAGAAGGTCCAGTGGTGATTGGTCATGCGCACTTCGTCGCCCAGCAGCGGCGTGGCAATGGCGATAACCACGTCGCTGATGGCTGGCTCGCCCGTCATGCGCAGGTAATGGCGCACGGCATCGGTGATGGTTGGAAACTCCGCGCAGGCCAGCACGCGCACGTCCGTGAAGGTGTCGAGTTTGGCGCTCAGCGCGAAGCGGGCGTTCGTGCCGCCGATGTCCGCGATGAGGCGCAGGGGGCTCGCCGGGCGCGTAGTCATGAATCTTCTCCAGGGTTCCAGCTGAGCGCCGGGATCAGAGCTCTTCGTGCCAGCTCATGCCGCTGCTCGACAGCAGCGTATTCGATGCTGCGGGCCCCCATGTGCCCGCCGTGTACTGCTTGGGCCGGTCGGCCGCGGTGCGCCATCCTTCCATGATGGGTTCCACCCACGACCACGCCGCCTCCTGCTCGTCGCGGCGCACGAACAGCGTGAGGTTGCCGCGCATCACGTCCATGAGCAGCCGCTCGTAGGCCTCGAGCCGCCGGGTCTGGAACGTCTCGGCCAGATCCAGATTAAGGCACACCGGGCGCAGCTGCAGCACATCGCCGGGCTGCTTGGCCAGCAGGTACATCTCGACGGTTTCCTCCGGCTGCATGCGGATCACCATGCGGTTGGCCGAGCTGCCTGCCG
>CAIQGU010000479.1 GCA_903871435.1 uncultured Burkholderiales bacterium
GCTGGCCGATGCGCGGGACATGGCGGCGCGCCTGGGGGTGCGCTACGACGAGATGCCGATCAACGGTGCCTTTGACGCCTATATCGCAACGCTGACGCCGCAGTTTTACGGCCTGCCCTGGGATACCACCGAAGAAAACATCCAGGCGCGCATTCGCGGCACGCTGTTGATGGCCTTGTCCAACAAGACCGGCGCCATCGTGCTGACCACCGGCAACAAGAGCGAAATGGCGGTGGGGTACTGCACGCTGTATGGCGACATGGCCGGCGGTTTCGCGGTCATCAAGGACCTCACCAAGACCCTGGTCTACCGTCTTTCACGCTACCGCAACAGCCTCTCGCCGGACATTCCGGATCGCATCCTGGAGCGCGCGCCCAGCGCTGAACTGCGCGCCAACCAGACAGACCAGGACAGCCTGCCGCCGTACGATCTGCTCGATGCCATCATCGAGCAGTACATGGAAAAGGACGCCAGCCTGGCCCAGATGGTGGCTGACGGCTATCCCGAGGTGGATGTGCGGCGCATCGTCCGCATGATCCGATTGAGCGAGTACAAGCGCCGGCAGGCGCCGGTAGGCATCCGGGTTACCCATCGCGCTTTCGGGCGCGACTGGCGCTATCCCATCACCAACCGCTTCCACGACGACGAAATATCCCTCGCGCCGGGGTTGCCTGCGGCACCCAAGAACGCCTTGGTTCGGTAATATAAAACTGTCAGCCGGGAGAGCATCGTGAAACTAATCACCGCCATCATCAAACCTTTCAAGCTCGACGAAGTCCGCGAGGCGCTTGCCGAAGTCGGCGTATCCGGTCTGACCGTCACGGACGTCAAGGGCTTCGGCCGCCAGAAGGGGCATACCGAGTTGTACCGGGGTGCCGAGTACGTCGTCGACTTTCTCCCCAAGATCAAGATCGAAGCCGTGGTCTCCGACGAACTGGTGGATCGCGCCATCGACTCCATCACGCGCGCGGCACGAACCGGCAAGATTGGCGACGGAAAAATTTTCGTGCGCCCAGTCGAGCAGGTCATCCGCATCCGCACTGGCGAAACCGGCGACTCCGCCGTTTGAATTCTCGCCCGGCCTGGCGCCGGGTGCGGCCCGCGATCTCAGTGGCCGTTCTTGAAGCCGTTACGCGGCTCGCCTGGCGAAATGGGGGCGTTTTCCGCGGCCGCCTTTTCCTTGAGTTTCTGCGTGGCTTCCGTGAACTTGGCGATTTCCACATCTTCCGGCGGTACCGCCCGGGTGGTCAGGTCAAGGTCGAGCGCCAGCATGGTGGGCGTCTGCGTGTAGGGTCCCTCGTCGAACGAGAATTCGCCGTGGCGGTGTTCGGGCGCTACCACCGTGGGCGAGGGTAGGGGCGGCAGGTCGACAACCGGCGGTAGCGAAGCAAGAAAAGGCGCGACGGTGGGCGCGACCGCGGGCGCATCGTTTCGCGGCGCAAGAGGCGAAGATTTCGTGGGGGACGCAGCCGGGGCAACCGTGGGTGTGGCAGCCGTCGCAGCGCCGGCGGGCACCTTGCCCGGTACCGGCAGGGGTCCTGGGATGCGCGTCTCAAGGGCATCCGCCGGCTTGCGGGTAGGCTCGTCGAGATTGCCCGGCTCGAGAAAAACGGTGTGCATCTTTCCCAGTTCGGGGTCATCGGCATGCAGTTCCGTCACCTCTATGCGCGTCTGGGGACTGCCGGGGTCGGGCGTAAGCGTTGAGGTGGTGCCGGTGAGCTCTTCGAACTTGGCCAGTGGTCCCGTGCGAGGCAGCGGCGGAGGCGCTTTGGGCGCGGCCGCCCGCGCCGGCGCTGCCGGCGTGGACATGGGCGCAGCCGGCGCTGCGGCGCGTGCTGCCATGGGCGCGGTGGGCTGCAGCGAGCCCGCGCTGGCGCGCCCAAGCGCGTTGGGCATTGCGGGCGGCTCGGGCTCCCAGGACGGCTTTTCCCAGGGCATGCCAGCGCGCTTGCGCTGCAGGTTCATGAGGCCGCTGATACCCAGGCCCAGCAGCGCGAGTATGGCGACGATCCAGCCGGTACTCAGGCGCTGAGGCGATTCGACAGCAGTGGCTACGCGTTGCCGGTCGGCCGCCATTTCGGTGCGCAGCAGTTCAAGCTCACGGGTGAGATCGACAATGCGCTTGTCCATCTCGGCGATACGCTCGGCGGCAGGGTCGGGTTGATCCGGTGGCGATGCGAGCACGAGGCGGTCGGCAGCGGGCGCCTTGGGCCGCTGCACTGCTGTGGCTTTACCACCTGGAGCCGTTGCGCCCGTTGCCGCAATTGCCGGTGACTGGGCGGGTGCGGCGCCGGGGGGTTCCCGCGTCACGGGAGGCGGAAGCGATTTGTGCGGCCGGCGCAGGGTGTCCGCCGCGCCGCTCGCAACGGGTGCCGGTGCTGCGGCCGGCGCTGCCTCGGCAGTGGCCGCTGCAGCCGTCGCCGGCTCGGGCCGTGCGGCGCCCAACGGCGCTGCATCCGTCAAGCCTGCAGGTGCCGCCGTGCCGTCCAGGCTGACGGCGTACTCGCGGCGGACCGGCACACCGCATCCGGCTTCGAGCACCACGCGAAGGGCGGGTACCGTCACTGCATTGTTGGTCAGCACATCAATCTGCGTGCCAGCAGCGGTCCGCACGACAGCCAGCTTCGCCTGGCTGAGTACGGGCGGCCCGTCACCGCTCCACGAGCCTGCCAGCCGCACGCAGCTGGCGTCCAGCGTTGCGGCTTCAGTGCCGGTAACTGGCACCTGCAGGGACAAGGCCTGGCCTACCCGGCCCGAAACGGTTGCGGCGCCCAGCTCGAGCGCCGCCGCGCCGGCCGCGGCACCAGTGCCTCCGGGGTTGACATCGTTTCCGGTGGCCAGCGAGCTGGCCGGTTCAACTGCAGGCGCTGTGCTGGAGCTGCCTACAGCGGATGGAGATGACGCCGTCGATGCGGCTGTCGATGCGGCTGTCGATACAGCCGAAGCCGTGGATGCGGATGCGAACGTCGATGGCGCCGACACGGCCAATTGCGGCAGCGTATCGGGCGGATCGAGCAGCAGCACGAACTCCCGGCGCGCGTGCTGCGCACAGCCGGCCTCGACCGAAACCCGCAATACCGGTTCGTTGATGGGGTAGACGCTGTCAATACGCAGGATGCGGCCTTCGCCCTTGCGCTCGATGCTGATGCGCGCCATCGCCGCCGTCATCGTCGGAATGCCATCTGACCCCGTGCCGGCCACCAGCCGCACGCATTGCGCCGTGAGCTCCCCGTCGGGATCCACGCGCAAGGGAATACGCAGGCGCAGGGGCTGGCCGAGTCCGCTCGATACTTGCGGCTCGCCAAAACCAAATCCCCATGCTGCCGGCGCAAACAAGCCCAAGCCGGCCGCGCACGCCGCGACGGCTGCAACAGCGGTAAGACGCGACGGGATGGGTAAGGTTCTGTTCACGACATCTGCTTCCGGGTTTTCGCTTCCGAGGACTGCCCCTTGCCGTGCGGCATGCGGGATCGAACCAGGAAGGAAACGGTAAGCGAATTCCGTCGCTGCGTAAATACGGTATCAACCCCCAGTTGCCCCGCTTTGGTAGTTTCCCCACGCAAAAAGCCCTTGAATCTAACGGGCTATTGGGAATCGGGGCTCCTGCAGCCGTTTGGCGGTCGTCGGTCGTTCAGCTTCTTGTATCGGATTCGTCGGCCGTGTCGCCGTTCAAGCGGTCGCGGCAGACGGCTGGGCCGAGGTAAGCGCTGGGGCGTCAGCCTCGCTACCGGCCTCGGCTTCGAGCCAGCGCTGCGCATCCAGCGCGGCCATGCAGCCGGTACCCGCCGAGGTGATGGCCTGCCGGTAAACATGGTCCTGAACGTCGCCGGCCGCGAAGACACCCGGCACGCTCGTCATCGTCGCCAGGCCGGCGTTGCCGCTGCGCGTGACGATGTAGCCGTTTTTCATGTCGATCTGGCCGGCGAAGATTTCGGTGTTGGGACGATGGCCAATGGCGATAAAGCAGCCCTGGACGTCGATCCGGCTGCTGAGCTCGTTGCGCACATCCTTGATCTGCACGCCGGTCACGCCACTGTCATTACCCAGCACCTCGTCGAGCCGGTGCCACAGGTGCAGGCGCACCTTGCCGGATTTGGCGTGGTCCATCAGCCGGTCGACCAGTATGGGTTCGGCGCGAAACTTGTCGCGGCGGTGGATCACATGCACCGTTCGGGCAATCTTGGCGAGGTAAAGGGCTTCCTCGACAGCGGTATTGCCGCCGCCCACGACGCATACGTCCTGGTCGCGAAAGAAGAACCCGTCACAGGTGGCGCAGCCGGACACCCCACGGCCCATGAAGGCTTCCTCGGAGGGCAGACCCAGGTACTGGGCCGAGGCCCCGGTGGCGATGATGAGCGCGTCCGCGGTGTAGCTGCCCGAGTCCCCCGTGAGCTGGAACGGGCGGGTCTTCAGGTCCACGCTCTGAATGTGATCGAAGACCATTTCGGTATCGAAACGCTGCGCGTGCTCGAGGAAGCGTTGCATCAGGTCCGGTCCCTGGACGCCATGGACGTCGGCGGGCCAGTTATCGACCTCGGTCGTCGTCATGAGCTGCCCGCCCTGCGACATCCCGGTGACCAGAACCGGGGAAAGATTGGCCCGCGCAGCGTAAACCGCCGCGGTGTAACCCGCAGGCCCTGAACCGAGGATGAGCACGCGAGCGTGCTTGGCTGAGGTCATTTTTCATTCCCTGGCAGATGCAAAACCCCATTATAGGAGGCCCGAGCGGCCGGGAAACGATGCCGGCGGGCGTTCGCGGCTCCCCCAAAGGTCCGATACGGTATGTGCGCCCGCCAATCCTATAATCAAGCCATGGCTGGATCAGGGTCGCAGGGCTTGGACGATGTTCGCGCACAACGGCGCGAGGCGCCCGCACGTGCAGGCCGCGCCCGCCGCAGCGCCATTGCCGACGGATCCGCTGCCGGGCAGGGCGCCCGGCTGCTCGCCGAAGCCCGCTGGATGACGCTGGCGGTGCTCACGGCAGGGCTCGCGGCCGTGCTCCTGTCCTACAACCGAGCCGACCCGGGTTTTACCAATTCCACCAGCGTCACCCAAATCCATAACTGGGCTGGCTCGGCCGGTGCGTTTGCCGCCGACCTGCTGTACTTCCTGTTTGGCTTCTCCGCATTGCTGCTGGTGGTGTACGCGGCGGCCGGGGTCGCGCGCGCATTCAAGCGCTTGCATCGCATCGTCGACGGTGCGGAGCCCCTGTCACCCTGGGTTCGCGGCCCGGGGTCCATCCTTCTGCTCATTGCCGTGGCTACGCTGGAGTCGCTGCGGCTAGGGTCCCTGGGCGGTGGGCTCACCGGCGGTGCGGGCGGCCTGCTGGGCCGATCGCTGTCGCCCTGGGTGCTCAGCGCGCTGGGCGCCACGGGTGGCACCGTGGCCTTGCTGGTCGCGTGCGCCGTGGGCGCCAGTTTGAGTTTTGGTTTTTCCTGGTTGGCGGTGGCCGAGCGGCTCGGGCGCAGCCTGGAGAGCGCCGTGGACTGGGTGCGCGCGTCGCGCGAAGCCAAGGTGGACCGCAGCATAGGCGTTACGGCCTCAGAGCAGCGCGCAGCGGTGCTGGCCGCGCAGCGCGAAAAGATCGAAGAGCACGAGATCGTGCACATCGAGCGTCCGGCAGCGCGGGTGGCCGCTTCCGAGCGCAAGCAAAAGGAAAGCCAGGTGCCGCTGTTTGCCGAGGTCGCCGAAACGGGCCTGCCGGCGCTGGAACTCCTCGACGAACCCGACTCCGGTCCGGAGGCGGTTTCCACCGATACGCTTGATTTCACGTCGCGGCTCATCGAAAAAAAGCTCAAGGACTTTGGCGTGGAAGTTGCCGTGGTCGCTGCCTACCCGGGCCCCGTCATCACGCGCTACGAGATCGAACCGGCCACGGGGGTCAAGGGCGTGCAGGTGGTCAACCTCGCCAAGGACCTCGCGCGCGCGCTCTCCCTCGTTTCGATCCGCGTGGTCGAGACCATACCGGGCAAGAATCTCATGGGACTGGAACTGCCCAATGCCCGGCGCCAGGTGGTACGGCTCTCCGAGATCCTGGGTTCGGCCGTGTACAACGAAAGCCACTCGCCCGTCACCCTGGGTCTGGGCAAGGACATCGCCGGCAAGCCGGTGGTGGTGGATCTGGCGCGCATGCCGCACATGCTGGTAGCCGGTACCACGGGATCGGGCAAGTCGGTGGGCATCAACGCCATGATCCTGTCGATCCTCTACAAGGCCACGCCCGCCCAGGTGCGCCTGCTGATGATCGACCCCAAGATGCTCGAGCTTTCCACCTACGAAGGCATTCCGCACCTGCTGGCACCCGTGGTCACCGACATGCGCGAAGCCGGCCACGCGCTCAACTGGTGCGTCGGTGAAATGGACCGGCGCTACCGGCTGCTCAGCAAGATGGGCGTGCGCAGCCTGGGCGGCTACAACCAGAAGATCCTCGAGGCCGAAGAAAAGGGCGAGCGGCTGCTCAACCCCTTTGCGCCCGACCCGGCCGAGGCCGCGCCCCTGGAGACCCTGCCGATGATCGTGGTGGTCATCGACGAGCTGGCCGACATGATGATGGTCACCGGCAAGAAGGTAGAAGAGCTCATCGCCCGCATCGCGCAAAAGGCCCGCGCCGCCGGCATGCACCTCATCCTGGCCACGCAGCGGCCCTCGGTGGACGTGATCACCGGCCTCATCAAGGCCAACATTCCCACGCGCATCGGCTTCCAGGTATCCAGCCGGGTCGATTCGCGCACCATCCTCGACCAGATGGGCGCCGAGTCGCTGCTGGGCCAGGGCGACATGCTGTACCTGCCCGCCGGCACGGGCGTGCCCACGCGGGTGCACGGCGCTTTCGTATCCGATGCCGAAGTGCATCGGGTGGTGGAAGCCTTGCGCCGGCAGGGCGAGCCACAGTACCTGGAGGGCGTGCTCGATGCGCCGGAGGCCACGGTGGAAGGCAACAGCGGCACGGCCGGCCAGAGCGGTGGCGAAGCCGATCCGCTCTACGACCAGGCCGTGGAAATCGTCCTCAAGCAACGGCGCGCGTCGATTTCGCTGGTGCAGCGCCATCTGCGCATCGGCTACAACCGCGCGGCCCGCCTGCTCGAGGACATGGAGCGCGCCGGCATGGTGTCGAGCCTGCAGGCCAATGGCAACCGGGAGATCCTGGTGCCGGCACGGGAGGCAGCGGAATGAGTCGCTATAGCAGGAGCGGGCAGGGCGTGATGCGCGACATGCTGACCCGGGCGGGATCGATGATGGCGCGTCTGCTGGCGCTGTTGGCTGCGCTCGCCTGCGCGCCGGCGCAATCCGCGCCCCTGGATCAGTTGCACGCTTTTCTCAACGGCACCACCAGCTCTCGCGGCGACTTCACCCAGCAAAGCCCCGGGCCGCGTGCGCAGACCGCCTCGGGCACCAGCACAACCGGCAAGCCACTGGTATCGCACGGCAGCTTCGAGTTCCAGCGGCCCGGCCGCTTCCGCTGGACCTACAGTGCGCCCTACGAGCAGCTCATCGTGAGCGACGGCAAGTCGCTTTACCTGTTCGACAAGGACCTCAACCAGGTAACGAAGAAGAAACTCGCGGGCGCCTTGCCGGCGTCGCCGGCCTCCATCCTGTTCGGCTCCAACGACTTCGAACACGATTTTTCCGTCGCCGACGACGGCACGAAGGA
>CAIQGU010000480.1 GCA_903871435.1 uncultured Burkholderiales bacterium
CTCATCGTCGGGGCCCTTGCCCGGGTGGTGCTGGCGGGCCTCGCGTACTGGAACCCGTTTGGATGGGGCGGTGGCGGCGGGGGCGGTGGTTCAGGCGGCGGTGGTCCCGGCGCAGGTGGTGGCCCGGGCGCGGGTGGCGGCGGCAAACGCCCCGACGGCAACCGTCCCATACCCGTGGCAGCAGCGGCAGCGACAACGCAGGCCCTCAACCACACGCTCACGGCACTGGGCACGGCAACCGCGCGCAGCACGGTCACCGTGCGGGCGTTGGTCGACGGGCAATTGACGCGCGTGGCGTTTACCGAAGGCCAGTTCGTGCGGGCGGGCGACCTGCTCGCGCAGATCGACCCGCGTCCCTACGAGGCCGCCCTGGCCAATGCCAAGGCCAACCTGGAACGCGACGACGCGCAGCTGCAAAATGCCCTGGTGGACCTGGAGCGCTACCGCGGCCTGAGCGCCGAGGACTCCATCCCCAAGCAGCAGCTCGACACGCAGCAGGCCCTGGTGCGCCAGCTCAAGGGCACGGTGAACTCCGACCGCGCCCAGATCCAGACCGCGGACCTGAACCTCACGTACACGCACGTAACAGCGCCCGTGAGCGGCCGCGTGGGCCTGCGGCAGGTCGATGCCGGCAATATCGTCCACACCTCCGACGCCACCGGCATGGTGGTCATCACGGAAGTGCAACCGATCGACGTGATCTTTCCCATTCCCCAGGACGCCGTCCAGGACGTGGTCCAGCGCACCAGCAAGGGCGCGCGCCTCGTGGCCGAGGCCTACGGCCGCGACGGCCGCACGCTGCTCGCCACGGGCCAGCTCAGTTCCGTTGACAATCTCATCGACACGACGACGGGCACCGTCAAGCTCAAGGCCGCCTTTCCCAACAAGGAACTGACCTTGTTTCCCAATCAGTTCGTGAACGTGAAGCTGCGCCTGGAAACGATCAACGACGCGCTCACCATTCCCACCGCGGCGGTACAGCGCGGGGCGCCGGGCAGCTATGTGTATGTGATTCAGGCCGACGGCACCGTCACCTTGCGCGTACCCAAGCTGGGCATCACCGAAGGCGACCGGGTACAGGTGCTCGATGGGCTGGCCAGCGGCGACAAGGTGGTGACCGATGGCACCGACAAGTTGCGCGAGGGCGCCAAGGTGGAGGTGATCGATGCCGCTGCCAAGAGTGGCGGCAAGCCCGGCGCGGGAAATCGACCTGGTGCGGGTGCGGGTGCGGGTGCAGGCGCAGGTGCTGGAGCAGGTGCTGGAGCAGGTGCAGCGACGGACGCCGACCCTGGCACCCGCGAAGCCCGCAAGAAAAAGCACGCTCAGGAATGAGCCAGCCGCCGGCGAGCCGCGCGTGAATCCCTCCCGCATCTTCATTCTCCGGCCCGTTGCCACGGCGCTGCTCATGGTGGCGGTGGTGCTGGCCGGTCTGGTGGCATTCCGCCAACTGCCGCAGTCGGCCCTGCCGCAGGTGGACTACCCCACCATCCAGGTCAACACCCTGTACCCGGGCGCCAGCCCGGATGTCATCACCTCATCCATCACGGCGCCGCTGGAGCGGCAGTTCGGGCAGATGCCGGGTCTCACGCAGATGCTGTCGGCCAGCTCCGGTGGCGCTTCCACCATCACCCTGCGCTTTGACCTGCGGCTGTCCCTCGACGTGGCCGAACAGGAGGTGCAGGCGGCCATTAATGCGTCGTTCACCTTCCTGCCCACCGACCTGCCCGCGCCGCCGGTCTACAGCAAGGTCAACCCGGCCGATACCGCGGTGCTGACACTGGCGGTCACCTCCGATACCGTGCCCGTCTCCCGGCTCGAAGACATGGTCGATACCCGGGTGGCGCAAAAAATTTCCCAATTGAGCGGCGTGGGTCTCGTGACCCTGAGCGGCGGTGGCAAGCCGGCCGTGCGCATCCAGGTCAATCCGCGCGCGCTGGCCGCCATGGGCCTGTCCCTGGA
>CAIQGU010000481.1 GCA_903871435.1 uncultured Burkholderiales bacterium
TACTTCCACCTTTTCAGTGGCGGACTCTCGATAGGTTTTTGCCCAGCTGTGCAATGTGACCAGTAGTGACATCACGGCCCAGGCGTGCAAACCTCAATTGGCCAATCTCAAAAACGGGTAATTGGTTTGTTATTGACATCAAGATGCCTAAAAATTATCATCAAGATGTGCGAACGACCCTGACACTAGATGACGACGTTGCCGCCCGGCTCGCTGAAGAAGCGCGCCGAACTGGCCGCAGCTTCAAGGACACCGTCAACGAAGCCCTGCGCGGAGGTCTGGACGCGCGGCGACAACCGCAAGCGGAACCGTTTCGCGTCCGTGCGCGCAACCTGGGGGCGATACGTCCCGCAGTCTCGCTTGACAGCGCGGCGCGCTTGCTGGACGACATCGACGGCCCTGCCGCGCCGTGATCGTTCCCGACGCCAACGTTCTCCTGTACGCATATCATGAAGGCGCGCCGCAACACACGCGTGCCCGCCGCTGGGTGGAGTCGGCCTTCTCGGGCTCCGAGCCGATCGGCCTCCCATGGCAGTGCATTACAGCCTTCGTGCGTATCGGAACCCATAACCGGGTCTTTACGAACCCGTATACCGCGCCAGAGGCGCTCGGCATTGTGCGCTCCTGGCTGGCGGCGGCTCCGGTGCGCATACTGGAACCCGGCGGACGTTTTTTCGAAATCTTTTCCGACCTGCTGGCAAGTTCGCAGGCCATTGGTCCTCTGGTGATGGATGCGGCCCTCGCGGCCATGGCCATAGAGGTTGGCGCAACACTTGCAACTACCGATCGCGACTTCCGCCGCTTCGACGGACTGAAATTGCTGGACCCACTCCTGGAAGGATGACCCCGTGACCTCCCCCGCACCCGTGCGTATCCCCGCAACCCTGATCCCCGGTGACGGGATTGGCCCGGAAATCGTCGATGCCACCCTGGCCATCCTGGAAGCCCTGGAAGCGCCCTTCGACTGGGAGACCCATGTTGCCGGCCTTGCCGGCGTCACGCAGCATGGTGACCCCTTGCCCGCGGCCACGCTTGCCAGCATCCGCAAGACCCGCCTCGCCCTCAAGGGCCCACTGGAAACGCCCTCGGGCGGCGGCTACCGCTCATCCAATGTGCGCCTGCGCGAAGAATTCCAGCTCTACGCCAACCTGCGGCCGGTGCGCACCCTGGTGCCGGGCGGGCGCTATGAAGGCGTGGACCTCGTGGTGGTGCGCGAGAACGTCGAAGGCCTGTACATGGGCTACGAGCACTTCATCCAGATCGGCGATGACCCCCATGCCGTGGCCATTGCCACCGGGGTCAACACCCGCAACGGCAGCAACCGGCTGCTGGAGTTTGCCTTCGAACACGCCATTGCCACGGGACGCAAGAAGGTCACCATCGTGCACAAGGCCAACATCATGAAGGCCCTCACGGGCATCTTCCTGGAGGCGGCCCAGCAGCTCTATGAGAAGAAGTACAAGGACAAGATCGCCATGGACACCGTCATCATCGACGCCTGCTGCATGAAGCTGGTCCTGGATCCGTCCAAGTTCGATGTGCTGGTCACCACCAACCTCTTTGGCGACATACTTTCGGACCTTGTTGCGGGTCTGGTGGGCGGCCTGGGCATGGCGCCCGGCGCCAACATCGGCACCGATGCGGCCATCTTCGAGGCCGTGCATGGTTCCGCGCCGGATATCGCGGGCAAGGGCATCGCCAACCCCACGGCGCTGCTGCTGGCCGCCGCGCTTATGCTCGATCACGTCAAGCTGGGCGACAAGGCCACGCGCTTGCGCGCCGCCATCGATGCCGTGCTCAATATCGACAAGGTGCGCACGGGAGACCTGGGCGGGAAGAACAACACCAAGGAATACACCCAGGCGCTGGTGGCCCGCATCCGCAACGCGTAGTTGGATCGGGTGTATCGGGCCGCGGCGTGCCCGCGCCTACTTCTTCATCAAGACGGACTGCACCCAACCCGCGCCCGCCGAGCCTTGAACCTTTAGGAATCCGTCGCGCGCCTCGCCCAGGTAAACCACCTCGTCGGCCTTGGCCAGGATGAATATTGGCGCGCCATCCGTTGCGGCCTGCCCGAAAACCCGCACGCCACCGATCTTTGGCGATAGCACGCTTCCGGCCTCGAACCCGGGGCCACCGGAATTGCCTGCGCCAGCTACACCCACCGCACCTGCCGCTGCAACGGCACCGCCTGCGCCGACAGCACCTCTATCGCCAACCGCACCGGGCGGGCCAGCCACGACAGGGACCGCAACCGCCGCCTGGGCGTGGTGATCGCTCGCCTGGAACTTGGCATAGGCCGCATCAAACTGGGCCGGCTGGAATCCCGACAGCTTCTGGTCACCCAGCAGCAACACCGGTACGCCCGGCGCATTGAGTGCCTTCAGGTCCGCCTTCCCCTTCTCGGTTTTTTCCACGTCATATTCAGTGAACGGCACGTTCTTCGACTGCATGTAGGCGCGCGCCTGCTTGCAATAGCCGCACCATGAAGCGCTGTAAAAAATCACCTGGTCGCCGGATCCCATGCCCAGCGTGTCGTCGCGCTTGGCGAGCGTTGGGGTTGTGATCGAGGTAATCTGCTGCAGGACGCTCTGCACGGAATCAGCGCCCTTGACCTTGCCCGCAACCGACTTGAGCAGATCCGTGAAACTTTGTGCCACGGCTGGCGCGCTCATGAGCAGGCCTGCGGACAGCGCCATCGCGGTCGACAGGGCAAATTGTCTTGCGTAAGGTGCGCGGGTCTGGCGTCCCGGTGAAACGGCAAGTCGCGCAAATTGCGACGGCAGGTCACGCATGGGCAATTCCTCCGTGGAAACGAAAATTGGAAAATTACACGCTGGCATGACTCTAATCGGGACTTGCGCTGCCGACAATAAGCGCCAGTATCTGCTCAACGCACTTCCCGAGCGAAACCTCGGCGGTATCGAGGCTAAGTTCCGGTGCCTCGGGCACCTCGTAGCTGCCGTCGATTCCAGTGAACGCAGTGATTTCCCCGCGCCGCGCCTTCGCATAGTGACCCTTGGGGTCGCGCGTCTCGCAGACCGCGCTGCTCACGTCCAGGTAAACCTCAAGGAATTCGCCGCTGCTGAACAATGACCGGGCAAAGCGCCGCTCCGCCCGGAAGGGGCTGATGAAGGCGCAAACCACGATCAGCCCTGCGTCCACCATCAGACGAGCGACCTCGGCCGCGCGGCGGATGTTCTCGGCCCGTGCCTGGGGGGTAAAACCCAGATCCCGGTTCAAGCCCGTGCGCAAGGCATCGCCATCCAGCAGTGCTACATGGCGCCCCAGGCGGAACAATTCGGCATCGAGCGCCTGGGCAATCGTGGACTTGCCCGAGCCTGGCAAGCCCGTCAGCCAGACGCATACGGGTCGCTGGCCTTTCTGGGCCGCGCGCTGGGTCTTGTCAATGGGTGCGGACATGCGGCGCGGCCTTAGTAGATCAAACCCTGCCGCCGCCCCAGTGCCACATTGGCATCCAGCCACCCGGCCTTGGAGCCGCAGTCAAACCGCGTGCCGGAAAAACGGTGAACGATCACCTCGCCCTGCGGAACCCGGCGGGCAATGGCATCCGTGAGCTGGATCTCGTTGCCGCGGCCCCGCTGTGTGCGCGCCAGTTCCGCGAACACCTCCGGGCGCAGTACATAACGACCCACCACGGCCAGCGTGGAGGGCGCGTCCTCCGGCCGCGGCTTTTCAACGAACAGCGTCACGCGCTCCTCGCTCGCATCCGCACCCGGCAGGGCTTCGGTGGCGACGATGCCGTATTTGGCGGTGTCTTCCAGCGGCACGTCTTCCACGGCCAGCACCGAGGCGCCGTGGCGCTCGTAGCTTTGCACCAGCTGGGCGGTGACGCCCGGCTGGGCGTCGATGAGGTCGTCGGCCAGTATGACGGCGAAGGGCTCGTCGCCCACCACGGGCTGGGCGCACAGCACGGCGTGCCCCAGGCCCAGCGGCTCGGGCTGGCGCACGAACACGAAGTTGATGCCCTTGGGCGTGGCGGTGAGCAGCGCATCCAGCAATTGCTGCTTGCCGCTAGCCTGCAGCAGCATTTCCAGTTCGGGGTTGCGGTCGAAATGGTCTTCGATGGCGCGCTTGTTGCGGCCCGTGACGAAGATCATCATCTCGATGCCGGCCGCTGCAGCTTCCTCCACGGCGTACTGGATCAGCGGCTTGTCCACCACCGGCAGCATCTCTTTGGGCATGGCCTTGGTGGCGGGCAGGAAGCGCGTTCCCGACCCGGCCACGGGGAAGACGGCCTTGCGGACGCGACCCGCGGTTTTGATGGAGTTCATGGTCATGGAATTCCTCGGGGCGCTAAAAGTGAGAAGTCTGGGATTTGCGTGGACACCGGACCAGCAGGCAGATACGCGAAAAGATAAGCGGGCAGATGATTCCGGTGCAACACGATATGCCGTTTACACTTGCCGCGTACCGCCCGGCGCTCAGATCACGGCGCGATCCAGGCGCTGCTGCAACAACTTCTTGCCCACCTCGACGCCCCACTGGTCGAAGGCGTTGATGTTCCAGATAACGCTGTGCACGAAGGTGCGGTGCTCGTACAGGGCCAGCAGCGCGCCGATGGAGCGCGCGTCAAGCCGCGGCAGGCTGATGACATTGGTGGGACGCCCGCCGGGTGCAATGGCGTAGTTTTCGGTGGAGCGCTGCGGGCCGAGTATGCCGTCCCCCCAGGCCAGGGCATCCACCTGGGCCATGGCCGCCGCATGCAGCAGCCGGTAGCGCTTGTCGTCGCTGTTGGCGTATTCGTCCACCACCAGGAAATCCGCGGGCGACCAGTGCGTGCCCTGGTGCATGAACTGGAAGACGCTGTGCTGTGCCGTGGTGCCCACCTCGCCCCACACGACCGGGCTAGTGTCGATGCCGGTAGGCTGGCCGTTGCGGTCCACGCGCTTGCCCAGGCTTTCCATCTCCAGTTGCTGCAGGTACGGCGCCAGATTGCGCAGCCGTTGCGCATAGGGAAAGACGGCCCGGGCGCGGATGTTCCAGAAGTTCACGTACCAAATGCCCAGCAAGCCCAGTATCACGGGCAGGTTGCGCTCCAGCGGTGCGGTGGCAAAGTGCTGATCCATCTCGGCAGCACCTGCCAGCAGGTCCAGGAAGGCCTGGTGGCCGTGGGCAATGGCGATGGGCAGTCCGCAGGACGACCACAGTGAATAGCGGCCGCCCACCCAGTCGTGGAACGAAAAAATACGCTTGGGATGGATGCCGATGGCCGTGGCACGGTCGGGTTGCGCCGTTATCGCGATCAAATGATGGGCGGGATCCAGCTGCTGCGGCCCGCTGGCCGGCGGTGTCCAGGCTGCAAGCCAGTCGCGCGCAACACGCAGATTTTCCAAGGTCTCCATGGTGGTGAAGCTCTTGGAAATGGCCGCAACCAACGTCGTTTCCGGCTGGGCGCCCACCAGGGCGGCATCCAACTCGGCCGGATCGATGTTGCTCACGAACCGCACCTGCACGGGGCCGGTGGGCGTGCCCAGCGCTTCGGTCACGAGGCGCGGGCCCAAATCCGATCCGCCGATGCCGATGCAGATCACCGTGGTGATGGGGCGACCGGTAGATCCTTCTATGCGCCCGGCGCGCAGCGCCTCGGCAAAGCCCAGGGTGCGCAGCTGCTCTTCATCCAACGTGCGCGTGAGCGAGGGATCATCGGGCCGCGTGCGCAGGGCCGTGTGCCAGGCCGGCCGGTGCTCGGTGTTGTTGACGCCTTCGCCGGCGAGCAGCGCATCGCGCAGCTTTTCCAGATCGCAGGCGCGCGCCAGAGCAAGGAGGGCCGCGAACGTGTTCTCGTCGATCCAGTTACGCGACACGTCCGCGGTGACGCCCGCCGCCGTGAAGGTCCAGCGTTGACGCCGGTCGGGCTCCACCTTGAACAGTCCCGCCAGGGTGCGGGGTGCAAAAGACCGGCGGGCTTCTTCAAGCGCAAGCCACTCGGGCAGGTCGGTACGGCTGGCGGTCATAATTCCGTCGTCAGTGAAAAACCCAAGGGCGCGGCCGTGTCGACCGTGTATTCTTGGAAAGCCCTGATTCTAGATGTTATTCAATGGGCAAGTACCCAAGACCTGCAATTGCGCCGCAATTGAGCCGCAAAAGGGCTGCAATTGCACCGGAAAACCCTCAGGACTGCCCGTGACCGGTACCACTGCCAACACCGCACCGTCATCACCCGCCGCCAGTATCGATGCGGGAATATTCAAGGCTTATGACATCCGCGGCGTGGTCGACCGCACGCTCACGCAGGAAGCGGTCCGCGCCATCGGTGCGGCCCTGGGCTCCGAAGCGCTGGGCCGTGATGTGCACGAGATCACCGTGGGCCGCGATGGCCGGCTGTCCGGCCCCGCGCTGCGCGACGCGCTCATCGAGGGCATCCGCAGCACCGGGGTGGGCGTGGTCGATGTCGGCCAGGTGGCCACCCCCATGCTGTATTTCGCCACCTATCAGCTGGGCAACGGCTCGGGCGTCGAGATCACCGGCAGCCATAACCCGCCCGAATACAACGGCCTGAAGATCGTGCTGGCCGGAGAAGCGCTCTACGGCGAGGGCCTGCAGGCGCTGCGCCGACGCATCGCCAGCGGCGATCTGGTTCGCGCTGAAACGCCGGGCGCACTGCGCAGCGTCGATATCCGCCAGGCCTACCTCGACCGCATCCGCGATCCCGCCAAGGACGGCGTGCGGCTGGCACGCCCCATGAAGATCGTCATTGATTGCGGCAACGGCGTCGCCGGCTCCGTGGCGGGTGACCTGTATCGTTCGCTGGGATGCGAGGTCACCGAGCTGTTCTGCGAGGTCGATGGCAATTTCCCCAATCACCACCCCGACCCCGCGCATCCGGAAAACCTCCAGGACCTCATCGCCGCCGTGCAGCGCACGGGCGCGGAACTGGGCCTGGCCTTCGATGGCGATGGCGACCGCCTGGGCGTGGTCACGCGCAACGGCAAGATCATCTATCCCGACCGCCAGATCATGCTGTTCGCGCAAGATGTACTCGCTGCCCGGCCCGGCGCGGAGATCGTGTTTGATGTGAAGTGCACCCGCCATATCGCACCCTGGGTGCGCCGCCTGGGCGGGCGGCCCACGATGTGGCGCACGGGTCATTCGCTCATCAAGGCGCGGCTGCGCGAAACCGGCGCGGCCTTTGCGGGTGAGATGAGCGGCCACCTCTTCTTCAACGACCGCTGGTACGGTTTTGACGACGGCCTGTACGCCGGCGCGCGCCTGCTGGAAATCCTCAGCCGCAGCGCCGATCCCTCGGCCGAGCTCGAAGCCCTGCCCGACGCCAGCAGCACGCCCGAACTGCAGCTGGCCACCGCTGAAGGCGAGAACGTGCGTCTGGTGGAACGCCTGCGCGCGCTCACCGCCGATCCGGCCCTGGCTGCGCGCTACTTCACCGGCGCCCAGGAGTTCATCACCATCGATGGCATCCGCGTGGAATACCCGGACGGATTCGCGCTGGCGCGGCCGTCCAACACCACGCCGGTAGTGGTGCTGCGCTTCGAGGCCGATAACGCCGCCGCGCTCGCCCGCATCCAGAGCGCGTTTCGCAATGCCATCGCCGCGGTTTCGCCTGGCGTGGCCGTGCCTTTCTAGCGGCTTCTCGTGCCCCAGGATCTCAGCGACCAAGACATCTACCTCCTGCGCGAGGGCTCGCACGGCCGGCTCTACAACCGTCTGGGCGCGCACCTCGTCGTACAGGACGACGCCACCGGCTCCCCCGTCAGCGGCGCGCGCTTTGCCGTTTGGGCGCCCAACGCTCGCAGCGTGAGCGTGATGGGCGAATGGAATGGCTGGAACCCGGATTACCAGCGGCTGGCACCGCGCGCGGACGGCTCGGGCATCTGGGAAGGCTTCATCCCCGACGTGCGCCATGGCTACGCCTACAAATACCGCATCGTTGCGCAGGATGGCAGCGAACACACCAAGGCCGACCCGTTCGCGCGTTACTCCGAAACGCCGCCGGCCACCGGCTCGCGCGTCTGGGATCTCGAATACACCTGGGGCGACGGCACCTGGATGCAGGAGCGCAGCCGTGCCAACGCACTGGGCGCGCCGGTCTCCATCTATGAACTGCACCTGGGA
>CAIQGU010000482.1 GCA_903871435.1 uncultured Burkholderiales bacterium
GGGAAACTGAACACCTGACTGCAGCACCGGGCCGTCGCCGCTGCGCGTAGGCGACCCATCATTGGGCACATATGCGCAGTGCGACCCTCCCCTCGCCCGCGCCAGCGGGAGAGGGGCCGGGGGTGAGGGTCGGCGCAACAGTACCGTCTTCGTGATCGACGCACTGGTCCCCACGGAGCGACGATGGTGCGTGTCGATACTTTCCTTTGCCCGCCGGTTGCGCTCGTGCCAGACAGACGCCGAGATCCGTCTCTGGTATTTGCTGCGCTCACGCCGATTCCTCGCGCATAAATTCCGGCGTCAACATCCGATCGGGCCGTTCATCGTCGACTTCGTTTGCATCGAGCAGCGGCTCGTCATTGAGGTCGACGGCGGTCAACATCAAAACCAGGCAGCCGCCGACCACGCCAGGGATGCTTTCCTGAAGAGGAATGGATTTCTCGTGCTTCGATTTTGGAATAACGATGTACTGAGCAATACGAGGGGTGTCCTCGAGACGATCATGGAGTCTCTCGATTCGCCGACCCTCACCCCCGGCCCCTCTCCCGCTGCGCGGGCGAGGGGAGGGATCCGCCGTGCGCGTAATCGCAATGGCTCGTGACTTACCCGCGCGGCTGACTGCGCTAGTAGACAACCTCGCCCCGTTGCCCCGAGCTGTTAGCGCCGCGTCCTGTTTTCCGGACGCGCTCCGCCGCCGTTTGGCGCACCTCGTCCCGCGTTGGTGCGTGGCCGGTTGCCGACGGACTCGCGCCGTGCCGGCTCGGCCTCGTTGCGGTTGAGCAAGGCGCGCTGGCGTTCAACCAGGGTATGAACGACGGCGGCCAGCCGTTCGGCGTGGCTGGCGTCGGGGGCTGCAGCGGTTGCATACCACTGCGCCAGCAGCTTTTCCGGATCCTGGGGGCGGGGCGCTGGCGTGGGTCCGGACCGGAAGCGGTTTTGCAACTGCGCAAGCTGGCGGCGACGCCGGATTTCTGCTGCGGCGCCTGGCGTGGCAAGGCCCAGCGCAATTTCCAGGTCGATAAGGATTTCCTCGCGTTCCGCGCGGCCCGTTTCAAGGCGTGCGGCATCGACGCCGTCAATCGACGGTGCCGACTGCGCCAGCGCCGCGTAGCGTGCCGTAATGGCCAATCCCTGGAGCCGGCTGAGGGATTGCTGGCTTCTTTGCAGCAGTTCACGTGCCTGCCGCTCCTGGCCACTGGTGGCGCCGGCAGCGTCGCCGCTATCGGCCGTGCTGGCTTCCCAGTCGGCGCGAAACTGGGTAATGGCCCGCTTCAGGGCGCTGACTTGCGCGGCGGCATCGCCGTTGCCGCCAGGCGCCTCGCCGCCGGGGGTATCGTCGGCGGGTGCGTTACTGGCGGGTGCATCGCTACCGCGCGCATCCATGGCCGCCGCGGTACCCGAAGGCGCGTTACCGGAGGGTACGTTACCGGCGGGTGCATCCAAAGAATCCAGGATGGCCGCAAATGTCGTCAACAAGGCTGCACGCGCTTGCGCGCGTTCCTTTCGTTGGGCGGTCTGAGCGGTGCGCTCGGCATCGCGGCGCGCAAACACTGCGTCGCAGCCGGCGCGAAACCGCTGCCACAATTTTTGCTCTTCACCGCGGCGCAGGCGCAGGGGTCCGGCTTCCGTACGCCAACGCTCCTGCAGCGCCTTGGCCTGCTCGGTCGCCCGGCGTCCATCGGCGACGTCCGCCAGTGCCGTCACGGCCGCAATCAGCGATTCGCGGCGCTGGATCTCGGCGGTTCGCGCCGCGTCGAGCCGCTCGTCAATGGTGTGCACCAGTGCGTCAAAGCGGGTGCGCATCAGGCGTTCATCGCGAAATCCGGCGTGCGGAGCCGCGCGCCACTGGGTGATCATGGTTTCGCGCAGGGCATCGATGGCCGCGGGCTCGGGGTGCTCCCAGTCGATGGCAATCATGGCCGCATCCCACTGCGTCAGCAGTGCCTCGCGCAGCGCGCGGGCCTGGTTACGGCGCTCGGACTCTTCGGCACGGAAGGCAGCAACCGGCACGTAGGCAGCCTCGAGCGCGCGGTCAAAGCTTTCCCATTGGCCCTTGGCCGGCTGGCCCTGTGCGTTGAGCCGCTTCCACTCTTCACGCAGCGCGGGTATGGCGACGGTGAGGTGCTCGACGTCATGTGAGCCCGCCGCGACGCCACTGCGCAACTGCTGGGCAGCTTCGATGAGATCTTCGCGCTTTTTGCTCGCGCCCCACTGGGCCCAGCTCCGCAGCTCCCCCAGCCTGAGCAGGGCGCGTTGCAGGCGCGCGTCCAGGCGGCTCTCCAGGCTGTGGTCGCCCTGCGTAGCCTTGAGCAGCTTGGCAGCTGCATCGGACTGGGCCAGTTGGCCGGCGTCGAGCGCCTGCTCGAGTTGTTCCAGCTGCGCACGCAAGGTGTCGAGGTCCGCGCCCGTCATCTGGGGACCGGGCTCCGGAGGTGGCGGCGCCGGGGGCTCGGCGGCAGCAGCGAGTGCCGGTTCCGGCACCTCGGTGATCGCGGGTTTCGACAGTGCCTGCCACCGACCGAGGAGCGCATTGCGGGTCGGCGCGTGATCGGGTTTTGGCAACGCTTCCCAAGCCGCGACGGTTTCCGCATCCGGCGTCGTTCCCATTGCCAGGCCCGACAAAAACTGGTCGAGCGTGGCGAACCGCGCATGGTCCTGGGACCAGGCGTCCAGGCGCGCTCCGATTGTCTGCAGGCTCGCACGGATTGCCTGGGCCGTGCCGCCCTGCGCCAGCCAGTCGGGCAGCGCGGTCAAGGTGCTTGCAAGGCTGTCGCGACGTTGCCGCCAGTCGTCGAGCTCAAGCGCTTGCGGCCAATCCGCCGCGCCTATCTGGCCCGCGAGCGCATCGTGGCCGGACGCGAGACTTTGCAGTGCCCGCTGCGCGTCGGCCTCCTGCAGGATGCGGGCATTGGCCTGCGCGAGCAGCTTGCGGCATTCGTCAAAAGGGTCGTGAGGCGCGGTCTCGTCGGGGCGATGGGCGCCAGGTTCCGCCGGCCGAGCGGTGCCGGCCAAGGCCTTCCAGCTGCGCTCGACTTCGAGCAGATGCGAAACCGAAATGGGGGCGTGGTCCAGCAGCTTTTGCAGCGCCTGGGCAATCTGGGCGGCCTCGATTGCGCGCTCCTGCGCTTCGCGGCGTGCGCGCAGCACGTCGGTGCAATGGCGGTAAACACCTTTGTCGCGGTTCTTGCTGGCGCGGGCCACCGCTTCAAGGGCCTCGCTGTCCTCTATGCGTTGCGCTGCGGCCAGGCGAACTTCGGCGAACCGTGCATCGGCCGCGATCTGCGCGAGCGTGGTGTCACCGATGACCTGCTCAAGCCAGCCCAGCGCGATGGATTTGTCCGTGCCATGGCTGATGGCGGCCGCCCAAACGGCCGGCGAGTCGCCCGCCAGAGGTGCCTGAACGCTGGCGCCCAGTGCGCGGCCCAGCGCCGCCTCCCGCTTGCCGCGCTCGGCATCATCCAGGCTGCCGCTGAGACCATCGCGCAAGGCGCCGATATCGACGGGCGGCGCGACCGGCGCGGCAGCGCGCCGCGGTGTGGGCTGTGCCGGAGCCGGTGGTGGTGGCTTGCGCAGCAGACTGTTGAGCCAGTTCATGGTTGGGTTCGGGTGTTGAGGGCTAGCAGGCAGGTAGTTAAGGGCCGGGGTCGTAAAGCCCCCGATGTCGAGGGGCAAATCGTACCGGTTATTGCCGGTCCCGCTATCATGCAAGCAGGCGGGTGTTTTTTTCCTGCCCGTTTACTTGCAGGATGCGAATTTCATGACCCGTGCGCTCCGGATGTGGCCCCTGCTGACCGGCGTGCAACGCTACGAGAAGATCGTTTCCACCCGCGATCGCGGCCACGGCCAGTTCATCGAGGCCCCCATACTGGCCTATCTGATCGAATCGCCCAACGGCCGCATCCTCTACGACGTGGGTTGCGACTACACCAAGATCGCCGATCCCCAGCGCAGTGCCGCGTTCTTCACGCCCCTGCAACCGCTCTTCGAGACGCCGCGCATGACGCCGGACCAGCGTATTCCGCACTACCTGCAACGGCTCGGCCTGCGGCCGGCCGATATCGACGTGGTCTTTCTGGGACACCTGCATTTCGACCACGCTGGCGGTTGTGGCGACCTGCCCGGTTGTGAGGTGCACGTGCATCGGGACGAATTGGCCGCTGCGCGGTCGGGCCTGGATGGGGGTGTCTTTCCGGACGAAATCGCCGGCGCCGACCATTGGGTTCAGCAGACGGGGGAATACACCCTGGCGGCCGGTGTCCACGCCATCATGTCGCCGGGCCACACGGTGGGACACATGTCGATGTTGATCGAGCTGCCCCGGGGCCGGCCGGTGATCCTGTGCGGCGATGCCGCCGATCTGGCGGAAAACCTCGACGACGAAGTGGCGCCTGGATTCTGCTGGCAGGACAAGACGGCGCTCGCCGTGGAAAGCATCCGCAAGCTCAAGGCGCTGGCCCGGCAGGAAGACGCCGAGCTCTGGCCCAATCATGATTTTGCCTTCTTCCGCAGCCTGCCGGCGTTTCCCCAGTGGCGTGACTAGGAGGCTAGCCAGAGTCCATCATGTCCATGCGCAGGAAAGCTGATCTCCCCGTCAAGATTTGCGTGCGTTGCAAGCGGCCGTTTGCGTGGCGGCGCAAGTGGGAAAAAGTTTGGGACGAAGTCAAGTACTGCTCTGACCGGTGCCGCCGGGACCGCGCGCCCGCATGACAACCCGGCTCTACTGGTTCCGCTCCGACCTGCGGCTGCATGACCAGCCGGCATTGCACAGCGCGATATCGGGGGCGGAGCACCTGTTGCCGGTCTACTGTCACGACCCGCGCGACAGTGCACCCAACCCCTGGGGTTTCGTCCGTACAGGCCCGCACCGGCGCCGGTTCCTGGCGGCCACGCTGGCGGACTTGCGCTCGCAGCTGCAGGGCCGCGGCAGCACTCTGGTCGAGCTGCATGGCAGGCCCGCCGAAGTACTGCCACTGCTGACCGCCACCATCGGCGCGCACGAGATCCATTGCGAGCACGTCGAGCAAGCCGAAGCTGTGCGCGACGTCCAGGCGCTGCGGGATGCCGGGCTCGTCGTCAAGACCCGGTGGATTTCCAGTCTCCTCGATCCGGACCGTTTGCCGTTTCCGCCTTCCGGAATGCCGCGGCATTTCACACCGTTTCGTCAGTCCATTGAACGGGCCGGCGTGGCGGATCCAGCGCCCCTGGCGGCTCCCGATTGCCTGCCGCCACTGCCGCCGCTGCCAGCGGTGATACCCGGCTCGGTACCGGAACTCATGGTCACGGATGACAGGTGGACCGGTGAACCCCGTTCCTCGTTCCCGTACCAGCTCCCGGAGTACGCCGGCGGCGAAACGGCA
>CAIQGU010000483.1 GCA_903871435.1 uncultured Burkholderiales bacterium
CAGCGCCCGGGTGAAAGCCGCCGGGTCCAGCGTCTGGTAGCCCACATGGGTGGAGATGGCCGCGGTGGCGCCGCGATCACGCACGGCGCGCATGAGGTCAGCAGCCTCGTCCGGTGTGGCGCCAAACTTGGCATTGAAGCTTATGGTGGCCGAAGGGTTGGGCGCCGCGACCCGCACCTGTATCACGAGGTCCGTGCCCACCTCCTCGATGACCTTGTCGAGTTCGGCAATGTGATCCACGACAAAATCGCGCACCTGCCAGTCGCGATAGGCGGCCACGATGGCGGCGCGCGGCTTGACCGGATGATTGAAGGAACAGTGCGCCCCGGCGAGCGCTGCGCGGCACAGCGCGATCTCGCGTATCGACGCCGTGTCGAAGCCCGTGACCCCACCCTCGACGATCCAGCGGATGACGTTGGGATCGGGATTGGCCTTCACCGCATACAGGACGGTCCCCGGAAAGCGCTCGACGATGCCGCGTGCGTTGGCGCGCACCGTCTGCGGATGCACGCAGAAAACGGGGGCGTCCGTGGTTTTTTGGTGCAACAGGTCTTCGACACTGGCATAAGCCGCGTGCGTCATCGGGTGCCTCGTGGTTCAGGTTCATGCAGCCGGGCGCGCAGGAATCCGGCGCCAGCCGCGGCCGTCAGCTGCCGGCCGGAAGGCCAATATACCCTGCGGATGCACCCGATGCGCGCTGGCGCACGCATCGGGCGCGGACCTCGCGCGGACCGCAGGCGGCAACCGGCCCTGCAGCGCCAATGGGCAAATCATCTGTGGGCAATGACGCGCCATCTACAATCGCGGCATGTTATCGATAAGTGGCTTGGTCAAACATTACGGCGCGCGTGCCGTGCTCGAGGGGCTGGCCCTCACCGTGGAACCCGGCGAAGTGGTAGCCGTGGTGGGGGAGTCGGGAACCGGCAAATCCACCCTGCTCAACATCATCGGCGGCCTTGAACAGGCCGATGCCGGTACCGTGGTGCTGGCGGGTACCGAGCTTGGAGCGCTCGACGACGACGCGCGCACGCGGCTGCGCTGCCGCGCCGTGGGGTTCGTGTTCCAGGCCTTCCACATCGTCCCGCACCTCACGGCGCTGGAAAACACGCTCCTGCCACTGGTGCTGCAAGGTGTGCCATCGCAGGAACGCAACCAGCGCGCCGCGGCCATGCTGGCTGCGGTGGGTCTGGGCGAGCGCAGCGGCGCCCTGCCCCGCGAGCTCTCCGGAGGCGAGCTGCAGCGCGTCGCCATCGCGCGCGCGCTGGTGCACCGGCCGGCATTGGTGCTGGCCGACGAACCAACGGGCAACCTCGATCCGGATACGGCGCAATCCGTCCTGGCCCTGCTCAACCAGAGCGCTCGCGCCGGCGGCGCTGCCACCATACTCGTGACGCATTCGGACGCAGCTGCGGCAAGCGCGGACCGCGTGCTGCGCCTGGTGCGCGGGCGCCTGGTCGATGCCGGACCCCGGCGGTCACAGGGCGCGGGCAGCGCGTGAACCCGCGCCACGCAAGCGCCGGCGCTGGCTGGCTGCTACGCCGTTTCGCACTGGGATATGCGCGCACCCAGCCCTGGCGCGCAGTGATCCAGGTCATGGCCATCGCGACCGGCGTCGCGCTGGGCTTTGCGGTCAACCTCATCAACGCATCGGCGCTGGATGAATTTTCGGCGGCGGAACGCACGCTGTCGGGCAAGGCGGACCTTGCGGTGGTGGGCCCCGCGGGGGGCTTCGACGAAGCCTTGTATGCCCGCATCGCGAATGATCCTCGCGTCGCGATCGCCGCGCCGCAACTCGATATCGATGCCGCCGTTATCGACGAGGTTTCGCACCCCAAAGAAGCAAACGCGGCGGCTGAGGAGTCCAGCGCACGCGGCGTATCGCTGCGGATCGTGGGTATCGACGTGCTGCGCAGCGCGCTGCTCAGTCCGGACCTCGTCGGCGCTCCCGGATCCGGTGACGCTCCGGGGGCAAGCCGGCTCATGCCCTTGCTTTCAGAGGGTCTCTTCCTCTCGCCGGCAGCGCTGGCTCGGCTGCATCGCTCCGTCGGACAAAGCCTCGTGCTCATCGCGGGCGATCACCGCGTGCGGCTGCCCATCACGGGCACCTTGCCCGCCGCACGCGGCGCGATTGCCGCCATGGATCTGGGGTATGCCCAGTGGCGGTTCGACCAACTGGGGCGCCTGAGCCGCGTCGCGATCAAATTTGCGCCCGGCACCGGCACCGGGGACATCGGCGCGGCACTGCGCGACTGGCAACTGCCAGCGGCCGTGCACACCGAACAACCGGACACGGCCGCCGAGCGTGACCAGGGACTTTCACGCGCCTACCGCGTCAACCTCAATGTGCTGTCAATGGTGGCGCTGTTCACCGGCGCATTTTTGGTTTTCTCCCTCCAGTCGCAGGCCATCGTCGCGCGCCGCGCCCAGCTTGCGCTGCTGCGGATGCTGGGCGCCACGCGCGCGGCGGTGCGCAGCATGCTGCTGGTCGAGGCGGTGGTCTTTGGCACGGTGGGGGCTCTGCTCGGACTTGCCGGCGGCGCGGCCCTGGCGGCCGCCGCGTTGCGAACGCTGGGGGGCGATCTGGGTGGCGGCTATTTTTCTGCAGCCCCGGCGCACCTGGTGATAGCGCCGGGGAGCACCCTGCTCTTCTTCCTGCTGGGAGTCGGCGCGGCTGTGGGCGGCGCCTGGCTGCCAGCCGCGGAAGCGGGTCGGCAGGCCCCCGCCCCCGCACTCAAGGCAGGCGTCGACTCTTCACCCGGCTCGCAACAGCCACGCGCGTGGACCGCGCTCGGCGGGTTCGCGCTGGCTGCGGCGCTGGTGCTGATCCCGCCCGTCGGGGGAATATCGCTGGGCGCTTACGGTGCGGTCGCCCTGCTGCTGGTCAGCACCATCGCGCTCAAGCCGCTGATCGCGCCGCCGCTGTTCAACACGCTGGCGCGCCTGGTCGCCCGCAGCCCGGCGCTTGCGCGCCGCGCTCCGGCATGGCTGGCAGCGACGCGACTGGCGCGCCTGCCCCGTTTTGCCGCCGTGGGTGCCGCGGGCATCGTCGCCAGCTTTGCGCTCATGGTTGCCATGGCAACCATGGTCAATAGCTTCCGTGGCAGCTTCGACACCTGGCTGTCGCAGATCCTGGCCGCGGATCTTTATGTGCGCGCCAGCGCGGCCGGCACGAGCGGCCGCTTTGCCAAGGGTGACCTGGACGTGCTGCAGGCCAACCCGCAGATTGCGCGGGCTGAATTTTCCCGTATCCAGACGTTTGTGCTGGATCCGGCCCGCGCGCCGGTGGCGCTCATTGCCCGGCCACTGCGCCAGGATCAAGCGGCGGCCCGCCTGCCGCTGATCGGACCTGTCAGCCCCGTGACCGCACCCGCGGTGCCGGTCTGGGTTTCCGAGGCGATGGTGGATCTGTATGGGGCACCGCCCGGCACGACGCTGCAGTTGCCCCTCGGCGTCGCGCCTGGGACGGCTGGTGGCGAGCAGCAAGCCGGCGGCATTCAAGTCGTGGTCGCCGGCGTCTGGCGCGACTACGCGCGGCAGAGTGGCAGCATCGTGATCGACCTCGACGACTACCAACGGCTGACCGGCGACACCGCGCGCACCGATGCGGCGCTGTGGTTGAAATCGGGAGCCAACGCCAATGCGGTGGCCACCGCGCTGCTGGGCGAGCTCGCCACGCCGGCAGCCCAGTTCATTCTCCCCGGACAGATACGCTCCATCAGCCTGCGGCTATTTGATCGGAGCTTCCGGGTTACTTACCTCCTGGAATGGGCAGCGATCGTCATTGGCCTGGCGGGACTCGCAACCACTTTTTCCGCGCAAGCCATCGCGCGCACCCGCGAGTTCGGCATGCTGCGGCACGTCGGTGTGACCCGGCGCCAGGTGCTCGCCGTGCTCGCTGCCGAGGCTACGCTGGTTACACTGCTGGCCGCAGCCTTGGGCCTGGGCGCGGGTCTGGGCATCGCTGCCGTCCTGGTCCATGTGGTGAACCCGCAGTCGTTTCATTGGACCATGGAAATGCGCGTACCGACCGGCCTGCTGATCACGCTCAGCGCCAGCCTGCTGCTGGCCGCAGCGTTGACCTCGACGCTGGCAGGGCAGCGTGCCCTGTCCATCGACGCCGTGCGGGCGGTGAAGGACGACTGGTGAACCGCGCGCGCCGCCAATTGCTGCTCGCCGGCACCACCCTGCCAGCGGCCCTCTACGGCCTACCTGCGGCGGCGTCTTCCGCGACGTCTGCAGCACCGTCGGCGAAATCTCCTGCGGAATCTTCTGCGGTATTTCCTGCCGCATCTGCTCGCGCATCGTCGGCAACATCGTCCGCATCATCGTCCGCGTCATCGTCCACCGCAGCGCCCGCTGGCAGTTCCGGCCTCGCGCAATTCCCGCCGCAGGTGCCGCGGCAGCTGGCGTTTCCGCGCGACTATGGCGCCCACCCGGATACGCGCATTGAATGGTGGTATCTCACGGGCCTGCTGGACGCGGCCGACCGCGATCCGGCCAAAGTCATCGGCGTGCAGGTGACATTCTTTCGCCTGAGCACCGGCATAGCGCCGGAAAACCCCAGCCGCTTCGCTGCGCAGGAACTGGTGCTGGCGCACGCGGCCATCGCCGATCCGGCCCGCGGCGCGCTCCTGCACGACGAACGCCTGGCGCGAACCGGCTTTGGGCTCGCATGGGCGGCCACCGATGACACCAACGTCGGCATCGACCGCTGGTCCCTGTCGCGCAGCTCGGCGCAGCGTGCGTATCACGCCCAGATCAGCGCCACCGGGTTCACGCTCGACCTGACGGCCACGCCGACCCAATCGCTGATCCTGCAGGGCGATGGTGGTTATTCCCGCAAGGGCAGCGACGCCGCAGGTCAGCCGGCCGCCAGCTTCTACTACACGGAACCCCAACTCGCCCTGCGGGCGCGCATCCGCACCGATGGCCGGGAGGAAGAGCGCAGCGGCCTGGGCTGGCTGGATCACGAATGGTCCAGCACGCTGCTGCCGCCGCAGGCCGCCGGCTGGGATTGGGGCGGATACAACCTGGCCGACGGCAGCGCCCTCACCGTGTTCCGGATACGCGCTGCGGCAGGGGATACGGCGGGCCAGACCGTGCATTCCTATGCCTGCATGCGCGTGCCGGGACTGCGTCCGGCCATCTATCCGCAGGCCCAAATTGCCTTCACGCCGCTGCAGTACTGGACCTCGCCGCGAACCCGCGCGCGCTACCCCGTGGCCCAGAGCATCCAGGCCGGCAGCCGGGTGTTCGAGTCCCACCCCATCATGCCGGACCAGGAGTACGACGCGCGCAATGCCGGCGCCATCGCCTACTGGGAAGGCGCAAGTCTCTTGCACGAGAACGGCCGGCCCGTGGGCCGGGGTTACCTCGAGCTGACCGGATATTCCGGCGATGCCTTTGTCGGCCGGGGGTCCTAGCGCGGCCAAAGCGGGTATTGACGCCTATTATCGATTTCCTCAATAACAATTACATTTTTAATTCGTTGGATTAATTTAGCCCGGCCGCGCAAACTGCGTCCATTGTCGTTTTCACCACCACTGGAGCCCCACAATGTCCCTGATCAACACCACCGTCAAACCCTTCAAGGCCACCGCGTTTCATAACGGCAAGTTCGTCACCGTCAGTGACGAAACGATCCGCGGCAAGTGGTCGGTTTTCGTCTTCTATCCCGCGGATTTCACGTTCGTGTGCCCCACCGAACTCGAAGACCTCGCCGAGCAGTACAGCAAGTTCAGCGCGCTGGGCGTGGAGATCTACGGCGTGTCGACCGACACGCATTTCGCGCACAAGGCCTGGCATGACACCTCGCCGGCCATCGCCAAGGTCCAGTACCCGCTGGTCGGCGACCCGACGCTCACCCTGAGCCGCAACTTCGAGGTGCTGATCGAGGAAGAAGGCCTGGCCCTGCGTGGCACCTTCGTGATCAACCCCGACGGCCACATCAAGCTGTACGAAATCCACGACAACGGCATCGGCCGCGACGCCACCGAGCTGCTGCGCAAGGTCAAGGCTGCCCAGTACGTCGCCTCGCACCCCGGCGAAGTCTGCCCGGCCAAGTGGAAGGAAGGCGACAAGACGCTCAAGCCGTCCCTGGACCTGGTTGGCAAGATCTGATCGAACTGTCCGCGGCGGTTGTCCGCGGCTGCTGTCCGTGTCCACCTGCGGCCCGCCACACGGCGGGCGCGGGCGGGCCCGGCAACTCTTTGCAAGGAACTGTGATGCTCGACGACGACCTGAAGACCCAGTTGCAGGGTTACCTGCAGCGGATCACGCGGCCCATCGCGCTGGTGCCCAGCGTGGATGAAAGCCCGGCATCCAGCGAGATGATGGATCTGCTGCGCGATGTGGCGGCTCTGTCGGATCTCGTCAGTATCGCCGAGCCTCCCACCGGCGCCGGCACGCAGCCGGCCGCGCGGTCACCGTCCTTTCGCATCGAACGCACTGGCACGGATATCGGCGTCACCTTCGCCGGCATACCCACGGGCCATGAGTTCACGTCGCTCGTCCTGGCGCTGCTGCAGGTGGGCGGCTATCCGCCCAAGGTCGACAGCGAAACCGTCGAGCGGATCCACGCGCTGGGTGGCGAGTACCGCTTCGAGACCTATATGTCGCTGAGCTGCCAGAGCTGCCCGGACGTGGTCCAGGCGCTCAATGCCCTGGCGGTGCTGAACCCGCGCATCTCGCACGTGGCGATCGACGGCGCGCTCTACCAGTCCGAGGTCGAACGCCTGGGCATCATGGCGGTCCCTTCCATTTACCTCAACGGCCAGCCCTTCGGACAGGGACGCATGGGCGTTGATGAAATCCTCGCCAAGCTCGACAGCGGATCGTCCGCCCGCGACGCGGCGCGCCTGGACGCCAAGGCACCCTATGACGTCCTGATCGTCGGCGGCGGCCCGGCCGGCGCCGCGGCAGCGATCTACGCGGCGCGCAAGGGCATACGCACGGGCATCGTCGCCGAACGCTTTGGCGGCCAGGTGCTCGACACCCTGGGGATCGAGAATTTCATATCGGTATCCCAGACCGAGGGCCCGCATTTCGTGGCGGCGCTGGAAGAACACGTGCGCCAGTACGAAGTGGACATCCTCAATTCCCAGCGCGCGGAAAAACTGGTTCCCGCGACCGAGCATGGCGGACTGGCCCAGGTGCAGCTGGCCAACGGCGCGCGCTTGAGCGCCCGCACGGTGATCCTCGCTACCGGCGCGCGGTGGCGCAATGTCGATGTGCCGGGCGAGCAGACCTACCGCAACCGCGGGGTGGCCTACTGTCCCCACTGCGACGGCCCGCTCTACAAAGGCAAGCGCGTCGCGGTGATCGGCGGAGGCAATTCGGGGGTGGAGGCCGCCATCGACCTGGCGGGAATCGTCGAACATGTGACGCTGATCGAATTCGCGCCGCAGCTCAAGGCTGACGCCGTGCTGGTGGCGCGCCTGGGCAGCCTGCCCAACGTGACGGTGCACACCAATGCACAGACCACCGAGATCACCGGTAACGGCGATCGCGTCACCGGGCTGAGCTACAAGGACCGTGCGACGGAGCAGGTGCACCACGTCGCGCTGGCGGGCATCTTCGTGCAGATCGGACTGGTGCCCAACACCGAATGGCTCAAGGGCAGCGTGGAGCTGAGCCGCTATGGCGAGATCGTCGTCAATGCCCGCGGCGAAACCAACGTGGCGGGGATATTCGGTGCCGGGGATGCCACCACCGTGCCGTTCAAGCAGATCATCATCGCCACCGGTGACGGCGCCAAGGCGGCGCTTTCAGCCTTCGATCACTTGATACGGGCACCCTTGCCGATGGCGCTTGCGGCATAAATTGCGGTAACGTCCTGCCATGGAAGCCCGGCCAACCCGGCCGGGCAACATGCTGGAAAGGGCAAGACCGCGATGAGCGCGACGCGTATCAAGGCTGACATTGTCGCTATCGGCGGAGGTTTTGCCGGCATCACCCTGGTCAAGCGCCTGCAAAGGCGCCTGCCGCCCTCGCGCAGCGTACTGCTGGTCAGCGAGGAGAGCTACATCACCTTCAATCCGCTGTTGCCGGAGGCGGTGAGCGCGACCATTTTCCCCGAGCAGGTCATTGCCCCGGTGCGCGAGGTGATAGACCTCAACCGGGGCGGGCGTTTCGTGATGGCCCGCGTGAAGTCCGTCGATCCGGCTGCGCGTACGGTCACGTGCCTTTCGCTGGCTCACGAACTCGTGATCGACTACGGCGAACTCGTGCTGGCGTTCGGCACGCGGGCGCGCATCGACTTCCTGCCCGGCCTGGCCGAACATGCCGCGCCGCTCAAGACCGTGGGTGACGCCATGGATATCCGCAACCGCATCCTGCGCCGCATGGCGCGCATCGAGCTCGAGGACGATCCGGCCAAGCGCGCGAGCCTGGGGCATTTCGTCATCATCGGCGGCGGTTTCTCGGGCGTGGAAGTGGCGGGCGAAGTGGTCGACTGCATCCATGCCATCCGCCGCTACTACCCGCGGGTGGAAGCGGCCTTGCTCAAGGTCACCCTGATCCACGATACGGACCGCCTGCTGCCCGAATTGCCAGCGCCGATGGGTGCGGATGCCATGCGCTCGCTGGACCGGCGCGGGGTCGAGGTGCTGCTGGGCCCCGTAAGGGCGGCCGCGGTGGACGCCCATGGCGTCACCCTGTCCGACGGACGTTACATCGCGACCCACACGGTGATCTGTACGGTGGGCACGCGCCCCAACGGGCTTACTGGCAGTCTGGGTCTGCCGCTGGAACGTGGCCGCATCCGCACGCACGCGGACATGCGCGTGGAACAGTTCGAACACATTTGGGCGCTGGGCGACTGCGCGTGGGTGCCCAACGCCGCGACGCCGGGCGAGGTGGCTCCGCCCACGGCGCAATTTGCCGTGCGCCAGGGCGTGCAGCTGGCCGACAACCTTTGCGCCGCCATCGAAGGCCGGCCGACCAAGCCCTTTGCCCACGCCTCGGTGGGGATGATGGCGGCGGTCGGACGCCTCGATGGCGTGGCGATGATCGGCAAATGGCACATCTCGGGCTTCCCGGCGTGGCTTATGTGGCGTGCGTATTACCTCTCGCAGATGCCGACCACCGGCCGCAAGGTGCGCATCGCCCTGGAGTGGATCTGGGGCATCTTCTTCCCGCCGGATATCACCCACCTGCGCTTTACGCGCAGCCGGGACAACGTTCCCGATTAACGGCTCTGCGCGGCAGGCGGCCAGGCAGCGGCCAGCCACGCGAGGCCATCGTCAAATTCGGCTTGCGAGCGGTGGCGTGCTCTAGGGCGCGGCAGTTCCCATGGGGGCGCAGAACGCCGCGCTGG
>CAIQGU010000484.1 GCA_903871435.1 uncultured Burkholderiales bacterium
GCGATTTCGAGCGCGCAGCCGCCGCGATCGCCGATGCCGAGCGGCGCGCGCGCAGCGCGCAGCAGGGCGCGGAGGTGGCCTATTCCAATGGCATGCTGGCGCGGGCCGTGGGTGACTGGAACCTTGCGTACAGCGCGTTTCAGACCGCCCTGCAAAAATTTACCGCCGTGGGGGATCATACGGGCGAGGCCGACTCCCTGGCCAGCAGCGGCGAAGCGCTGCAGGCGCTGGGCCGGTCGGTCGAGGCGATAGAGCCGCTCAATACCGCCGCGCGCGATTACCGCGACGTCGAAGACCGCAGCGGCGAGGCAAACGTCATGCGCTTTCTCGCCCTCGTGCAATCGGACATGAACAAACCAGCGCTCGCGCTGGGGTTCAATTCGCGCGCCATAGCCCTCATCGCGCGCCTGGACAAGCCGGTTGCCCTGGCGCGCGCACAGTTGGAGCGCGCTGCGCTGCTGGTCCGTGAGGGGCAGGCCGCCGAAGCGCAACGGCTGGTAGAGGCCGCGTACCCGGCGGTCAAGGGGCAGGACGAGCTCGCCCTTGATGCGCTGTATTACAAGACCGCCTCCGACGCTCACGCGGCGATGGGAAAATACCGCGACGCGTACAACGAGATGGCGCACTACCAGGCAATTGCGCACCAGCAAACGGAGCAGCTCGTCGAGCACCAGCTCGCGGCGCAGCGCGGGCGGCTCGAAAGCGAACGCCTGTCACGGGAAAACACCCTGCTGCGGTCGGAAACGGCAAGCAGCCAGAACGCCCTGATTCAAGCCCAGCGCGCCACCGACCTCCAGAGCATTGCGCTGATCCTGGGCGCAATAGCGGGCGTGATTGCGCTGATTGCCATCTGGCACCAGCGCCGGCTCATGCAACGCATAGCCCGGATGGCAGAAACGGATGCCCTGACGGGCATGCTCAACCGCCGCCACGTGCTGGAAATGGGGCAACGCATGATGCAGCGCTGCCGTCGCGACGGCCGGCCCTGCGCGATGCTGATGCTCGACGTGGACCGTTTCAAGGAAATCAATGACCGCTATGGCCATCTGGCGGGCGACAAGGCCCTGCGGGCAATTGCCCAGGCCTTGAGTTCCTGCCTCAGGCCGGGTGATCAGATTGGACGCTATGGCGGAGAGGAGTTCGCCATGATCCTGCCCGGCGCCGACGAGCAGGAGGCCGGGCGGGTCGCAGAGCGTCTGCGCGCCGCGGTGGCCCAGGTAACGCCCGATTGGGCTCCCGGCGCCGTGCCGCTCACCGTGAGCGGCGGAATCGCCATATCGACGGGCGAGCTCGACGACTTCAACGAGCTCATCGTACGCGCCGATCGCGCCCTCTATCGGGCCAAGGGTAGCGGTCGCAACCGCATGGAGTATCACGTGCCGGACACGGCGCAGCCGGCGTAGCGCTGCAGCTGCCGCGCAGTGCTACATTGCGCTGCAACCATGACCGCACTCGTATTGCAATTGTTGTTGATGCTGCTGGTGATACTGGCGGCCGCGGAGATCTTCACCAACGCTCTCGAGCATCTGGGAGCCCGCCTGGGCATCTCCGAAGGCGTAACCGGATCGCTGTTTGCGGCTGTCGGCACGGCGCTCCCGGAGACCATGGTGCCCTTGCTGGCGCTGGCCGCCGGCAGCGGCAGCGAGCAGGTCAATGCGGAGATCGGCACGGGCGCCATACTGGGCGCGCCGCTGATGCTATCGACGCTCTCCACGTGTCTCATGGCACTGGCCGTGCTGCCGCGGCGTGGCCTGGGGGGACGCCTGCGCCCGGAACGCAGCGGACTGCTGCGCGACCTCAATTGCTTCATTGCAGCGTTCGTCCTTGCCTGCGCGGCCATGCTGCTGCCGCAGGAAGCGCGTGCCGCGCGCAACGCGCTGGCGCTCGCGCTGGTGCTGCTGTATTTTTTCTATATGGCGCTGACGCTGCGCGCCTCGCGCGCACTGGTCGACGGCGGTCACGCCACGCAAGCGGACAAAAAAATGCTGCTGGCCCGCGCCGGACTGCCGGTGAATCTGCTGACGATCATCGTGCAACTGGCCGGCGCAACGGTACTGCTCGTTGCGGGCGCCAAGGGATTCATCGGCGGCGTCGAAGGGGTTTCCGCGGCGCTGCGCGTCTCGCCATTGCTGATCTCGCTTCTGGTCATCCCGATAGCCACCGAATTGCCGGAAAAGATCAACAGCATTCTTTGGGTACGGCGCGGGAAGGACACCCTGGCCATGGGCAACATCACGGGCGCCCTGGTCTTCCAGGGCACGCTGCTGCCCGCGATCGGCATCCTGGGCACGCCATGGACGGCACGCCCGGACGTGCTAGGTGGAGTCGCCATCACCCTGCTGGCTGCCGTCTGGCTGCGCATCATGGCGCGGCCGGGCGGCATTGCCCTCTGGGTGCCACTGGTCAATGGCGCGCTCTACGTGATCTATATCGCCACGGAACTGCTGCCGCCATTTTGAATTTTGCAGCGTGAAACGCGAACCGCGCACGCCACGCGCGCGGTTCAGCCCCAGGGCTTGCCGGCGGTGATCCAGTTCTCGCGAGCCACTTCCGTTATGACGATATCAACGGCTTCGGGCGGAAGATCCAGAACCCGGCAGGTGGTTTCGGTAATGGCGCGCGCCAGTTCCTGGCGCTGCTCTTTCGAGCGGCCATCGAACATCTGGATTTGTATGGTCGGCATGGGCAATCTTCAGAGGTTTGGGTGGGCGATGGCGGGGAGCGAGCGCAGCAGCGCCGGCCACTCCCATACACCCTCGAGGGCCCCATTATCGAACAGCTGCGCGGCAGCGCGCTCGATGACGGCAGGCGCGGGCACCACCGGGTTCGGGTTGGCGCTCAGGGAAAGGATCTGGATGCGGCACGCCTTGAGCAGGGTGGCCGTCAGCGTATAGGCCTCGGGAACCGTGCGACCCAGCACCAGGGTGCCGTGGTTGCGCAGCAGCGCCGCGGGGCGTTCGCCCAGAGCTGCGACTAGGCGCGCGGCCTCGGCGGTGCTCAGGGCAACCCCTTCGTAATCGTGATAACCGAGGCAGCCGTGAAACCGCAGTGCATGCTGCGACAGCGGCAACAGTCCGCGCGGATGCGTGGAAACCGCGATGGCGTGGGTCTCGTGCAGATGCATCACGCAAAACGCATCCGGGCGGGCCCGGTGCACGGCTGCATGCAGGGCAAACCCTGCCTTGTTGATAGCCCGGGCTGGCGCCGCGTCAAGGACATTGCCGTCGAAGTCCACCTTGACCAGGTTATCCGGCCGCACCTCCGAAAAAGCGAGGCCAAAGGCGTTGATGAGGAAATGCCCCGGCTCCCCGGGAACCATGGCTGTTATATGACTGTAGATGAGGTCGTCCCAGCCTTCTCGGGCGGCCAGCCGGTACGCGGCTGCCAGATCCCGGCGCACCTGCGATTCCGTCAGCGCAGTCGCGGGTTCGCCCGCAGCGGGGTTTGACGCTCCGCCCATGGAAAAACTGCTGGCAGGTAGATTGGGCAGGTTCATGCGGCGCACCGTCGGTTCGAGGCGGCACGCGATTGGCGATCACCACCATCCCAGGCACCGGCCGGCACCTGTGCACCGGAGAATACCTGAGCGGGCCCTCAAGAACGGCGGAACGCGGCGCCTGCGCGATTCGGCGCGCCGCGGTAAGCGGCCATCACTCGTCCTTGCGCTTCCACATCCGGTTGTCCGCCAGTATGCACACGGCTGGTACGACGAAGGTCAGGATCGAAAAAATGATGATCAGGCTGGTGTTCTCCATGCTGTCTCCTCGGTAATGGCTGGTTCGTGAAACGCTCCGCAATCAACAGGGGCGCATCCCGCCCGCAGCGGTTCGAAGGAATTTTGCGGCCCCGTCATATTCCCGCTTTGATAAATATCAATTCTGGCAGCCTTTACCGGCTTCGGTGCTAGAGTCGGCTCGCCATAACCAGCCGTCGCGCGCGTCCAACGGACGCCGTAGCCACCAAGCCGATGTCCCATCCGCAAGCCACACCCGCTCTCCCCCACGGCGAGGCCCTCCCTCCCGAGGCAAAACGCCGCCCTTTCGTCGTCGAGTCGCCGCACGGCAAGCGCACGGACGAGTACTACTGGCTGCGCGATGACGAGCGCAGCAGCGCCGACGTGCTCGGTCACCTCGAGCAGGAAAACGCCTACACCGAGGCTATGCTGGCGCCCCTGGCCGCAATTGAAGAGGCCTTGTTCGCGGAACTGACCGGGCGATTGCAGCCGGATGAATCCAGCGTGCCCGTGCTGCACCACGGTTACTGGTACACCACACGCTACACGGCGGGGACAGAGTATCCGCAATACGTGCGCCGGCGCGACGCCGAAGGATCGTCCGAGGAAATCCTGCTGGACGTGAACGCCATGGCGGCCGGCCATGACTATTTTCAGGTGGGCAGCTACGAGGTGAGCCCGGACGGGCGGCTGCTTGCTTATACGCAGGACGCGGTGGGCCGGCGGCAATATGATTTGTTCATCAAGGACCTGGCAAGCGGCTCGCTGCTGAGCGACACGGTGCCCAATGTCGAGACCGACATCGCCTGGACGGCCGATGGCGGCCGGCTGCTGTACATCGAGAAAGACCCCATCACGCTGTTGTCCGTGCGCGTGCTGGCGCATACGCTGGGTTCGGCCACAGCCGAGGATGTTCTCGTCTACGAGGAAGCCGATCACAGCTATTACCTCAGCCTGCTCAAGAGCCGCTCCGAAGCCTTCATCTTGATATGCTCGCAGAGCACCGAGCAGAGCGAATGGCGCTATGCGCACGCGAGTGATCCGTCACTGCGGCTGCAAAGCGTATTGCCGCGCGAACCCGGTCACGAATACGACGTCGACCACCACCGCGACGCGTTCATCATCCGCACGAACTGGCTGGCGCCCAACTTCCGCATCGTGCGCACGCCGATCGCGGGGAGCGCGGACAAGTCGGGCTGGACCGACATCATCGGCCATCGCCCTGACGTCTTCGTCGAGGATTACGAGGTGGGGCAGCACGGCCTCGCCGTCAACGAGCGGGCTGGCGGCCTGCTGCGCGTGCGCATCCACGACTGGGCGAACGGCGACCAGCTCGATGGCGACCGCATCATCGCCGGCATGGAGTCTGCCGGGTCCATGAGCCTGGTGGCCACGCCGCAGTTCGACAGCCGCCTCGTGCGCTATGTGTACTCATCGCTGCGCACGCCCCGCACGACCTACGATTACGATATTGGTTCGGGCGAGAGCATCTGGCGCAAGACGGAAACCGTGCTCGGGGGGTTTGACAGCAGCCGCTACGCGACCGAAATGCGCATGGCGCCCGCGCGCGATGGCGCGTTGATCCCGGTATCCCTGGCCTACCGCAAGGACACGCCGCTGGACGGCAGCGCCCCCATCTACCAGTACGCCTACGGCTCATACGGCTACTCCATGGATCCCGACTTCCGCTCGAGCTGGGTGAGCCTGCTCGACCGCGGCTTTGTCGTGGCCATTGCCCACGTGCGGGGCGGCCAGGAGCTGGGACGCGCGTGGTACGACGATGGCCGCTTGCTGCGCAAGCGCAACACATTCACGGATTTCATCGATGTCACCGACATGCTGGTCACCCAGGGCTACGGTGCCTCCGACCGGATTTGCGCCCAGGGCGGCAGCGCCGGGGGCCTGCTGATGGGGGCCATCGCGAACATGGCCCCCGAGCGCTACCGGGCCATCGTGGCGCACGTGCCTTTCGTCGACGTGGTGACCACCATGCTCGACGAGAGCATCCCGCTCACCACGAATGAGTTCGACCAATGGGGCGATCCGCGCCACAAGGAAAGCTACGACTACATGCTGGCGTATTCGCCCTACGACAACGTCAGCGCGCAGGACTACCCCGCCCTGCTGGTGTTCACAGGGCTATGGGATTCCCAGGTGCAATATTTCGAGCCGGCGAAGTGGGTGGCGCGCCTGCGCGCGCGCAAGACCGGCGAGGCGCCACTGCTGTTTTGCATCGACATGAGCGCCGGACACGGCGGCAAGAGCGGGCGCTTCCAGCGCTATCGCGAAACTGCGCGCGAATACGCGTTTTTGCTCTGGCAATTGGGCAACGTGCCGGGCAACGTACCGGGCGACTTGCCGGGCTGCGAGCCGGGCTGCGAGCC
>CAIQGU010000485.1 GCA_903871435.1 uncultured Burkholderiales bacterium
AGTCCGGAGCCGGCCGCGTACTTGCTTGCGTCGAGCAGGAAGAAGGAAATACCGTCGGCACCGTCGCCACCGCTGCCGCCTTTGTCGCCGCGATACGTCACGGTCTTGAAGGTGATCTGCACGCCGGCCGTGGCAGGAAACGGCGTCGTGGAAACGATGGCGCCATTCTCGCTGTAGTACGGCGAGCCGTTGGTCAGGCGCAGCGCACCCTGGCCGATCGCATCGGGGGTCTGCGCACCGTTGCTCGACGGCGCGCTGCTGCTACCCAGATACCCGTATTGCCCGCCCACCTGGTAGGTGTCGCCCTTGCTGGCATAGTAGGACAAACCCACGCAGGAGGGAATGCTGCCGTTGTTGCTTGCGCCAGCCGTGAGGCAGGCGCCGTTGATCGCCGTCCAGACGTTATTGAGGCAGACCCCCGTGAAGTCCTCGGCCACCGTGGTCGTGGTGTTGGTGGATGCGGAACACTGCACCTGGGCCGAAGCCGACAAGGGCATGGCGGATGCGGCCAGCACACCGCTGGCAAGCAGCACACGCAAAACATTTTGCAAGAATTTCATCGCCTTCTCCAACGGGTTCACTGCAAGCGGTCCTGAACGAGCGGCCGCGTTCAATGCGCGCACGAAATGCAACTGCCGCCGCTGCCGACCGACCAGACGCTTTGCACGACGGCAATGGCATTGGGATTGCCGCCATAACCCTGCGAAGTCACCTGGTAGAGGTAGGCGCCGGGTTTGGCCGGATCGGGGCCCAGGTAGGTGATTCCAAATTGTGGACTCGCGTAGTACTGGGCAATCGTGTTCTGTGCGACCGTGGTCGGCGGTACAAAGCTCGTGCCGAACGTCGTGTTCCATGGCTGGGTAGCCAAAGTCGTCTGGGACGGTGTCGTTGCCGCGGAGCAGACCTGCGGGGTTGCCGTCACGCCAGCACACGACGCGGGCAAACCGGCATTACCCTGATTGAGCCAGCTCTCGGCATAGAGCAAGGCGCTTTGCGCGGCGTAGAACGCGTGTTGCTTCTCGCGCGTATTGCCGGTGATGCGCTCCTCCAGGCCCAGGCTGCGGAACATGCCCACCGAGAGCAGGGTCAGCATCAACAGCATCGCCAGCGAGATGATCAGTACGACTCCGTGCTGGCGCCGGCTTGGACTATGCAGGGGAATTCTTGCGGTCTTCATGATTTGTTCAGCAGGTCTATGGTGCGGGTAAGGGTTGGCAGTTGCGCAGTACCGGCGCCCGGCGCGGTGGCGCCGGTGAGCGGGTTGGCGAACGTCAGCGTCACTTTCACGGAAACCACGGATGGCCAGGCGGTGGCCGCTGTGACCTGGGCTGCCGTCATGTACCGGTCCGCCGATGAGTCGGCATTGGTGTCCAAGCCGTAGAGGACGGCCATCGCCGTGACGCCGCTGACGAGCGGCTGGATGGCACCCGCGACACCGTTGGAATACACCTGGCAGACCAGTTGCTGGTTGGCATTGACGTAGAAATAATTGATGTTGGTCATCGTGGCGCCGCTGGTGTTCGTCTGGCCATTGCAGTCCATGACGCCGTCGGCGACACCCGCTGCATAGCGAACATAGAGCTGGTCGCCCACTACGCCGGCGAGCGCCTGGCCGCCGGTCCAGGCAACGCCTGCCGCGGTACCCGCGGGCAGGGCCCCGCTGGGTGTGGTGGTGGTCGGATTCGGAAAATAGCCGCCGGCCTGCACGACGTTGGTGAGCACGTTCATGGCGAGGCGCTCGTTGTCCTGCAGCTGGCCCATCTGGCTCTGCGCCAGGTAGTTGGTACGGGACCCATACACGATGGAAAACAGGCCCATCAGCATCAGCAGCGAGATAAGCATCACCACGAGCAGCTCGATCATTCCCATCCCTGCCTGCGTGCAGCGGCCGGCACGGCGCAATGCAGCGCGGCACGGCGGGGTCCGGGTCAGCGTCTGGTCCATGGTCAGGCTCCCGGCTCTACGAGCAGCGAGTAGCTGTTATTGGGTGTCAACACCGCCGTCACGTTCGCTTGCTGCGCATTCGCGTTCGTGGCGGCCATGACGTTCTCGATCCACTGGATAGAGATCGTGCAGGCGACGGGCTGGCCGGTGCAGGTCACCGAGGCCGTACTGCCGTTGGACACCGCATTGAGCGCTACGCTCCAGGCAACCAGGTCGTACAGCGCCATCTGGGCCGGCGTGCAGGTGCCGGCTGCGCAATCGACCACCGCGCCCTGCAGTTGCACATCGGACGGCGGCGGGGAAGCGATGGCGCCGTTGGCCAGGTTGACGCTGAAGGTCGTGGTTGTCGTGGAAACCGCATTCCAGTACTTGCGGTTGGCATGCATCGCCGATGCAAGGCTCGCGGCCTCGATGGAAACCAGCGAACGCGTGCTCGAGCCTCGTGTGCTGGCCATGGCCAGGGCCTGCATCTTGGCGATCCCGAGCAAGCCGACGGAGATGATCACCAGGGCGACCAGCACTTCGATCAGGCTGACACCACGGTAGCGCGCGGGCGTGTTCATGGGCAAAGCACCGGAACGTTGGCTGCTGTGTTGCTGGTAACGCCGTGGGCAAGCACGGACACCGTGCCGATACGGCTGACCACGACGCAACTGTCCGAATTGGCTATCGTCGTCGGGTTCACTTCGAGCACGACCGGGTTGGCCAGGCTGGAAAAGTTGTTCCAGGCGCCCGCTGGCATCCCGGCGAAGCCCTCGCGGTTGAACGAGACCGCCGTGATACCGCCATTGATCACCTGATCGGTACCGGAGAAAGCCTGTTGCACCCTCAGCAAAACGGCACCATTGGCAACGGACGGGATGGCCGCACTTGCGGGGTTGGCCAATACGATATGGCCGGTGGCCCAGCTCGCCCCGTTACAGGTCTGGCCGTCGGATGACGAGCACATCGTCACGGTCATGCCCTGCTTGACCGCCTCCGAGCGGGCGTACTGCAGGTCACCGACCAGGCTGTTGACCTCGGTGGACACCCGGTAGCGCGCCATGGTGCCCTGATAGGAGGGAACCGCGATGCCCAGCAAGATGGCGGAGATCGTCATCACGACCAGCAGCTCCACCAGCGTGAAGCCGCCAGCGCGCCCGATGGCGAGCGGTGCACGTCCAATGCGAAAACTTGATTCCACAGCAGCTCCAGAAAACCCGAGGGCGCGAAAATCGCCCCGCTCCATTGCCGGACACGCCGGGCAAATCGCATACGGCACGCCGGCAACGGTTCTTCGACATGGTCGGGCAGGTATTGAAGGATTGGCGACGAGCGGCCGCCGAGGATGGACAGGCGGTAGCGGGGGCGCGAATTCCTGCGGGGCCAGGCACTTGGACATGGCCGGCAGCGGATTCCGACGGGTGCCTAGACGCGGTGCGCGACGCCCACGTGGGCCAGTTCCTGGAGCAGGCGAGCCGCGATTTCCGTGACCGGCAGGACCTCGTCGACCGCGCCAACCGCAATGGCCTCGCGCGGCATGCCAAACACCACGCAAGTGGCCTCGTCCTGGGCGATGTTGAAGCTGCCGGCCCTGCGCATTTCGAGCATGGCGGTCGCTCCGTCACGGCCCATGCCGGTGAGCATCACGCCAAGCGCATTACGGCCCGCCACCGCGGCGACCGAACGGAACAGCACCTCAACCGATGGCCGGTGACGATTCACGGGTTCGGTATCGTCAAGCGCGATGATGTAGTTGGAGCCGCTCTTGGACAGCCGCATATGGCGATCGCCGGGCGCGATATAGGCGTGGCCGGGCAGCACGCGCTCGCCGTCGCTGGCCTCCGTCACGGCGATACGGCTGAGCGTGTTCATGCGGGTGGCAAAACTCTTGGTGAAGCCGGGTGGCATGTGCTGGGTTATCAGCACGCCCGGGCAGTCGGGCGGCAGGCGCACCAGCACTTCCCGGATGGCCTCGGTACCGCCGGTGGACGCGCCAATGGCAATCACCTTCTCGGTGGACATGCGCGAATAGCGCTCCGGCGACGTCTTTTCCCCCACGGGATGGGCAGGGGGCGGCGTGGTCACGTGGCGGTGCAGCTTGGCCCGCGAAGCGACGCGGATCTTGTCGCAGATCTCGACGGCGAGTTCCTTCATCCCCGAAGAAATACCCAGCTTGGGTTTGGCGACAAAATCGATCGCACCCAGTTCCAGGGCGCGCATCGTCACCTCGGCGCCGCGCTCGGTCAGGGTCGAGACCATCACGACGGGCGTGGGCCGCAGGCGCATCAGCTTCTCGAGAAAATCCAGGCCATCCATGCGCGGCATCTCGACATCGAGCGTGAGCACATCCGGGTTGGTCGCGCGGATCATTTCGCGCGCCACCAGCGGATCGGGGGCAGCGCCTATCACTTCCATGTCGGGCTGCTTGCCGATGATCTCGGTCAGCAGGCTGCGGATGAGGGCGGAATCATCGATGATCAGGACACGTGTCTTGGGCATGCTTTTACTCTCCTGCTGCGCCGCGGCGCGGACCGCGCCGGCGGCTGGGGCAATGCTTCTGTAAGGTCGCCATGGCGGTCAGAACAGTTCGATGTCGCCCGCCACTTCCGTCGTGTTGATCTTCGCCGTGTATTGCTGCTCGGCCGTCACCACGGAGTTGTCGGTGTTCGTAAGCTTCTTGCAAAGTGCGCGTCCCGACGCGGGAAAGAACGCCACCCGTCGCGGATAGATATCCATCAGGTCCTGGGAGATGACGCGTATGCCTTCCGTCTTGAGAAAATCGAGCACGAAAGCGGCATTGCGCTCGCCGACGTTGAGCGTGGAGAACTTGCGCAGCACCGCCCCTCCGCCGAATACCTTGGCCTCCAGGTTGGACTTGCGGGCGCCGTGCTTGATGAGTTCGTTGATCAACTGTTCCATGGCAAAAACGCCATAGCGCCCGGAAGCGGCCGTGAGGTCGTTCGCCGGCGCGTTGTCCTGGCTGCCCGGCAGCATGAAGTGGTTCATTCCTCCAACCTTGGCTGTAAGGTCCCAGATGCAGGCCGAGACACACGAGCGAGGACGGTCGAGATGACGATGTCTTCCTTGCCTACGAAGAACTCTCCCGGCATGATCTTTACCGCATTGCGCCCGAAATCGCTCTCGAAATAGAAGTTGTGCG
>CAIQGU010000486.1 GCA_903871435.1 uncultured Burkholderiales bacterium
GCTTCCGCGCCCAGTTGCGCCAGGGAGAAAAGTCCGACGACGGTCAGCGCAACCATGACCATGGTTGCGAACACGGGGTTATTGATGGCGATACGGGTGATCCACATGGTGCGTTCTCCGCTGGTGCGCCGCGTTACTGGCTTACCGCTTTGGTGGCGGCCGGGCGGCCCTGGGCATTGGCCACCGCCGTGCCTGCAGGTACGTCGCCTGCCAGAACCCGGGCTGCTGCGCCATCCTTGAGGTTGTCAAAACGGCTGGCCAGCACCTGCGCCCCGGGATCGAGCCCGCCCAGAACCTCCGCCAGTTGCGCCTGCTGATCCCGGCGGCCCACGGTGACCACGTGACGCGTGAGATGGCCATCATTGATGGTCCATACCACCGGCTGACCCGCATCGCTCTGTATGGCCGCCAGCGGCAGCGTGGGCGTTTCGCGGTCCGCGGCCAGATGGAGCTTCACATTGGCAAACATGCCCGTGCGCACGACGTTGTGCTCGTTGGGAAACGACACATATAGGTCGATGGATCGCGAACCCGGGTCGGCGCTGGGATTGATGCGGTCGACGCGGCCCTTGAAATGCAGGCCCGCCAGCCCCTCGATCTGGACATCCGCGGTGGTTCCCGGTGCGACGCGGGCAACATCGGACACGGCCGCCTGTGCCTGTACTTCCAGATGCGAGAGGTTCACGATGGAAAGCAGCTGACTGTCCATGCCCACCTTCTCCCCCGACTGCACATAGCGACGGGCGACCAGCCCCCCTATCGGCGCCCGGACCACGGCGTCGTCCAGCTGAAGTTGCGTCTGCGCCAACTGGGCCCGCGCCGCCTCGACATTTGCCGCTTGGGCCTGAAACGTGGCGTCGGCCGTGTCAAAAGCATTCTGGGTAATGAAATTGCGCTGGACCAGCTGGGCATTGGCCTCGCGGGTACGCTGCGCCTGCTCCAGGTTGGCTTTGGCCGATGCCAGTCCGGCCTGGCGTTCGGCCAGCTGGGCGCGCAAGGCAGCCGTATCGAACTCCGCCACGATCTGACCGGCAGCGACGGAGTCGCCTTCGCGCACATCGATCTGCTTGAGCACCGCCGACAGCTTGGACCGGACCACGGCCTGCGAGAGTGCCTGGACCGTACCGGGGAGTTCAAGATCGTAGGCGAGACGGCGCGATACGGGCGTGGCCAACTGCGATGCCTGGAACTCCAGGGTGGCGGGCGCGTCCGCCGCCATCTCGCTATGGCCGGAGCGCGCAGCCAGCGCGGCCACCCCCCCGGCAACGAGGACGCCGACCGACACCATGAGAATGATTTTGCGTTTTTTTGCGGAAATGGCCATGAAAACACCCCTTGCGGCGCCGTCGGCAGACGTGCCGCGGCTGCGGACCCCTGGCGGGCTCAACGCTCTGAAGGGCGGATTATGGGGTGCGCCCGGAGGCGCTGTCGGCCGAAATGTGACGAAATGCAGTTTGGGAGCGACAAAACGTCAAGGCACGGGACCGGGGGCGCGGCCAGGCGTCTGTGGCGGGACGGCGCAACGGCTGCGCCCGCTTCAGTCCGATGAATGATCCAGCTTGAGTTCGCGGATCTTTCGCGTAATGGTGTTCCGGCCCAGGCCCAGGCGCGCGGCAGCTTCTATCCGCCGGCCACGGACATGGTTGAGCGCGCCACCGATAACGACGGTTTCAAAGTCATTGGTGAGATCGTCGATGATGCCCGATTCGCCGGTCTCAAGGCGCCGCTTGA
>CAIQGU010000487.1 GCA_903871435.1 uncultured Burkholderiales bacterium
AGGCCAAGGGCCTGGGCAGCGCCCAGACCCAGTACCGGCTGCGGGATTGGGGCATTTCGCGGCAGCGCTACTGGGGCACGCCCATCCCCATCATCCACTGCGATTCCTGCGGCCCGGTGCCTGTGCCCGATTCCGACCTGCCGGTACTGTTGCCGGAAGACCTGGTTCCGGACGGCAGCGGCAACCCCCTGAACCGCTGCGAGGCCTTCCTGCGCTGCAGCTGCCCCGCCTGCGGCAAGCCGGCGCGGCGCGAGACCGACACCATGGACACCTTTGTCGATTCGTCCTGGTATTTCATGCGCTACTGCTCGCCGGCATCGCAAGACGCCATGGTCGATGAGCGCAGCCGCTACTGGATGCCCATGGACCAGTACATCGGGGGCATAGAGCACGCGGTATTGCACCTGCTGTATGCGCGCTTCTGGACGCGGGTGATGCGCGATATGGGGCTGGTGGATTTCGATGAGCCGTTCCAGTCCTTGTTCACGCAAGGCATGCTGCTCAACGACAGTTTCTACCGGGAAGATGATTCCGGCCGCAAGCGCTGGTTCTACCCGGCAGAAGTGGACCTGCAGACCGATGAGCGCGGCCGCACCACCGGTGCCATAGCCCGTGAAGACGGCCTGCCGGTGCAACTGGGCGGCATCGAGAAGATGTCCAAGAGCAAGAACAATGTCGTGGAGCCGCGCGACATCATCGCGCGCTTTGGCGCCGATACGGCGCGCGCCTTCGTCATGTTCGCGGGCCCTCCGGACCAGAGCGCGTCGTGGTCGGACGCCGGCGCCGAGGGCACGCATCGCTTCCTGCGGCGCCTGTGGGCTTTTTCGTACGGCCTGCGCAATGCGCCGCCCGCGGCCAGCACCGGCGGCGAGGTCCCGGCCGCCGCCGGAACGCGCTTCGAACTGCACAAGCTCCTGGGGCAGATCAACTACGACTACGAACGCCTGCAGTACAACACCGTGGTGTCGGGCGCCATGAAGCTGCTCAACCTTCTGGAGACCGCTGCGCGTGAACCGCAGGCAGCGGTGGTCCAGGAGGGCCTGGGCATCCTGCTGCGCGTTCTGTACCCCGTGACGCCGCATATCACGCAGGCGATCTGGACGGCGCTGGCAATGGAAGGCCGGCATGGCGAACTCGTGTACGCCCCATGGCCCGAACCCGACCCTGCGGCCCTGCAACGCGATCTCATCGAGTTGGTGGTGCAGGTCAATGGCAAGCTGCGCGGCACCGTACGCGTCGCCGCGGATGCCGACCGGGCCGCGATCGAGCAGGCGGTGCTCACGGATGAGAGCCTTGCGCGGCACATCACGGGCGCACCCAAGAAGGTGGTTATCGTGCCGGGGAAGCTTGTCAATGTGGTCGTCTAAGCGCTTGACTCGGGTACTCCAGCTGGTCCCCTCTCTCGCTTGCGGGAGAGGGCAGGGTGAGGGTGGGCGCATTGGTAATCAACGTTGCTTCGCACCCTCACCCTGCCCCATAGACCGCGCCCTGCAGGGCGCGGTCGCTACGGCGGCGCGAAGCGGTGCTTCGCGAAACCCCGCCTTCGCCCCGCTCGCGGGAGAGGGGAGATCCCTGGGCGTGGCGCTATCACTGGCCGCCTGCCTCACCCTCACCGCCTGCGGCTTCCAGTTGCGTGGCGTGCAGCAACTGCCCTTCAGCACCATGTCGCTCAACATCCCGCCCAATTCGCCGCTGGGCACCGAGCTGGCTCGCAATATCCGCACCGGTACCAACACGCAGATCGTCACGGATTCCACCAAGGCGGGCGCCGTATTCGAGCTCATGGGCGAGATCCGCGATCGGCAGATCCTCACGCTCAACGCCCAGGGACGCGCCATCCAGTATTCGTTGCGTGACCGTCTGAAATTCCGCCTGCGCGATGCGCAGGGCCGCGACATCATCGAACCCACGGACCTGCAGGTTCAGCGCGATATCTCGTTCAATGACTCGCAGCGCCTGTCCAAGGAGTCGGAGGAAACACTGCTGTATCGCGACATGCAGACGGATCTGGTGCAGCAGCTCCTGCGGCGCATCGCCGCGGCCAAGCCCT
>CAIQGU010000488.1 GCA_903871435.1 uncultured Burkholderiales bacterium
GGCTCTATGGCGCGGCCCTGTTTGGCATCACGGGCCTGCTGCGCCTGCTGTCGGTGCGGCTCAACCGTCAAGAGCTGCTCGCCTACGTGCGCGGGCTCGACCTGCAGAACCAACTCGAGATCAACCGCCTGGTGATCTCCCAGATGGAACAGGGAGTCATCGTCGTCGACGCCGACACGGTCGTACGCGCCAATAACCTGGCGGCGCGAATGCTGTTGGGAATGGGGCGCAATTCCCAGCTCACCGGGCGCCGCCTCACCGAGATTACCGGCCTGCGCGTGCTCGGAGAGGAATTTCTCGCCTGGTACCAGACGGACTCCGGCGAAGCCGGCTGGTCCGACCTGCAATTTGCGCCGGGCGCTGTTGAACTACCCGGCGAACCGCCACCGGCCGAATCCGAGAGCCCCAAACCAGTGGCTATCCGCCCCCTGCGCGCCCGGTTTGCCCGTCCACCTTCGCCGCAGTCGGGAGAATTCGTCATTTTCCTCGAGGACCGGGATGCGCTCGAGGCGCGCGCCCAGCAACTCAAGCTGGCCGCGATGGGGCGGTTGACCGCGTCCATTGCCCACGAGATCCGCAACCCGCTGGCGGCGATCAGCAATGCCAGCCAGTTGCTCGAGGAGGACTCGCGCGATGCCATGCAAAAGCGCCTGTCGGGAATCGTGCGGGAAAACACGGCGCGGCTCAACCGGCTCGTCGAGGACGTGCTGCGGGTGGCGCGACGTGAATCCCCGGCCAGCGACGAATTCCCGCTGCGGACCTTCGTCGAGGAGTGGGCCGGCGAGTTCTCTCGCGACCGCGCGGTGGATCCCGGCATCATCGTCGTGCGGGGGATGGGCAATGACGCGGTGAAGTTCGAACAGAGTCACCTGCGCCAGATCCTGTTCAATCTTGTTGATAATGCCCTGCGGTATTCTTCCCGCAGCCCGGGCAGCGTGGAAATCTATCTCGCTGCCGGTGCCGAGAACGCTGGCCGCGCGCAGCTGTGGGTCATAGACGACGGCGAAGGCGTCGATGCGGCGTCCCGTGGATCCATGTTCGAGCCGTTCTTCACCACCCATGCGCGGGGCACCGGGCTGGGCCTTTACCTGGCGCGGGAATTTTGCATCGCCAACCGCGCCGAGCTGGCATACGAGGTTTTGCGTCGCCAGGGCTTCGATGACCGTCCGGGATTTGTCGTGTATTTCGCGCGCGGTGGTGGGGACAATGTGCCGCCTCCGCAGTTCCTCGATACGATGCCGGCCGAGGCGGAATTCTTTCGCCGCAGCCTTTCCTGATGGAAGCGGCGATGCCAGCCAACCCGTTGCCCACTGACCTTTGCCATGACTGAAGCTGAATCGGCTGGCCGCTCCCGCGTTCCGGCAGTACTCGTCGTCGACGACGAAGCAGACTTGCGTGAATTGCTCGGCCTGACGATCTCCCGGCTCGGCCTGGAAGTCGATACCGCCGAATCCCTGGCCGAGGCACGTCAGTTCCTCCAGAACCGTGCCTACCGGCTCTGTCTCACCGACATGCGGCTGCCCGATGGCTCGGGCCTGGATCTGGTACGCGAACTTGGCGCGCGCAGCGAACCCAAGATCGCCGTCATCACGGCCTACGGCAGCGCCGACAATGCGGTCGCTGCCCTCAAGGCGGGCGCGTTCGATTACCTTGCCAAGCCCGTGGATCTCGACCAGTTGCGCCGGCTGGTCCGGTCGGCCATTGCCGGGAGCCCGTCGGGCGCAGCCGGCGGTGCGCCAGCCGAGAACGCCGCCGCAGCCCGTCTGGTCGGCGAGTCCGCGGAAATCAAGCGCCTGCGCGCCTTGATTGCACGGCTGGGCCAGAGCATGGCGCCAGTGGCGATCATCGGCGAGTCGGGCAGCGGCAAGGAACTCGTCGCGCGTGCCATTCACGCGGGCTCGGCGCGCAGCGCCATGCCATTCGTGGCCGTCAATTGCGGTGCGATTCCCGAGGCGCTCATGGAGGCCGAATTCTTCGGTTATCGCCGCGGCGCCTTCACGGGCGCCGACCGCGACCGCGATGGATTTTTCCAGGCCGCCTCCGGCGGAACCCTGCTGCTTGACGAGGTGGCCGAGCTTCCCCTGGCCATGCAGGTGAAACTGCTGCGCGCCATCCAGGAGCGACGCATCCACAAGGTCGGTTCAACCTCGGAAGAGCCGGTGGACGTGCGCATCCTCAGCGCCACCCACCAGGACCTGGGCCGCATGGTGGAGGCTGGCCGCTTCCGCCAGGATCTTTTCTATCGGCTCAACGTCATCGAACTGCGCGTTCCCAGCCTGCGCGAACGCGGCGACGATGTACCGCTCATCGCCACGGCGCTGCTGCGGCGCATTACCGATCGCGCGGGCGTGCCCGATGCCTGGCTCACGCCGGCCGCCGAGGCCGTGTTACGGCAATGGGCCTTCCCCGGCAATGTCCGCGAGCTGGAAAACGTGCTGGAGCGCGCGGTAGTGCTCACGGGCGGTGGCGAACTTGCGCCCGAGCATCTCGTGCTCGAAACGGCGCGCGCTTTTGGCGAGCCCGCCGCCGCGCCTTCGACCCCTGCGCCGGTCCCCGCGCCTGCCCGTGCCCCTGCCGAGGCGACCCCCGCCGCGGGCTCGGTGGCTGCCGAAGCCGTGCCCGGCGACCTCGCGGCCTATCTCGATTCGGTCGAGAGCGCAGCCATACAGGCGGCGCTGGCGCGCACCGGGCACAATCGAACCGCCGCGGCGCAGCTCCTGGGCATTTCCTTTCGCCAGATGCGCTACCGGATGCAGCGTCTGGGACTCAAATAGTGGCATTGACCACGGCCGGTCCGGCGTCAGCTTCGCAGGCGTGTTGTCCGGCCCCACAGGTCTGCCGCGCGCTCCCGGGCAAACCACTGCCAGCAGCGTCATGACCACCATTACAGCGGGCTGGGTCGATGGCGCGGTGCGCTTGCCCTCGCCTAATTTCGACGCGCGGCCCGCGGGCTGCACAGCCGAGCTTTTGGTCCTGCATTGCATCAGCCTGCCGCCGGGATGCTACGGCGCAGGACACATCGAGCGGCTCTTCACCAATTCCCTGGACACTACGGCGCATGCCGCCTTTGCTCCCCTGGCCGGAGCGCGTCTCTCGGCGCATTTCCTGATTTCCCGCAGCGGCCTGCTCACGCAGTTCGTTTCCTGCGATGACAGGGCCTGGCATGCCGGTGTCTCGTCGTTCAACGGCCGCGTGCGTTGCAACGATTTTTCCATCGGCATCGAGCTCGAAGGCAGCGAATTCGAGCCCTTCACGGCCGCGCAGTACGCGACCCTCGATCCGCTGCAGCGCGCGCTGTGGACCCAATACCCCCTGCGCTGGGCGCGTGGCCACAGTGAAATCGCGCCGCAGCGCAAGACCGATCCCGGTCCCTACTTCGACTGGTCCCGCCTCCGCCGCGACTCTTAGTCTGCGTGGATTCCCGAAGGGAATCCACGCCGTCCTCACCCTCTCCCGCCTGGTGGTTGAGGGCCGGGGTTAGGCCACCCGCAGAAAATTACACCCTCTCCCGCCGCACGCAATATGAA
>CAIQGU010000489.1 GCA_903871435.1 uncultured Burkholderiales bacterium
CCGGACCCAGGCGGGCATCGTCCGGATACATGCTGAGTTCCGGGAACTCGCCGCGCTGCAGCCGCTCCTGCATGCTGCTCCAGTACGCGATATCGAGCAGGTCGGCATTGGCTGCCCGGAAACACTGGCGGGCATACCGGGTTCGGAACTGCATGCCGCTTTCGAGTTCTTCGGGCAGCCAATGCCGACCTGCTCGATATCGCGTACTGGAGCAGCATGCAGGAGCGGCTGCAGCGCGGCGAGTTCCCGGAACTCAGCATGTATCCGGACGATGCCCGCCTGGGTCCGGCCGAGCCGGCAGCTCTCGCCTACGGACCGCGCGGGCCCGCCTAGTCTCACTCGAAAAAGGCGCGGCATCGACGCGCGCACCTTGAGGGGTCGCGCGAAGTACCGCAGCAGGGGCGCGTGGTAGCTCAGCCGCGGCCGACGAACGGCATGGCGCGGGCCATGATGGTCATGAACAGCACGTTGGTATCGAGGGGCAGGTTGGCCATCTGCACGACTGCCTGGCCGACATGGGCCACGTCCATCCGGGCCTCGACCTTGCGCGATCCATCGGGCTGCAGCGCACCTTGCGCCATGGCTTGCGTCATGCTGGTTTCGGCGTTGCCGATATCGATCTGGCCACACGCGATATCGTGATCGCGCCCATCGAGGGCAGTGGATTTTGTGAGGCCGGTAAGCGCGTGCTTGCTCGCCGTGTAGGGGGCCGACAGCGGCCGCGGCGTCTGCGCGGAGATGGAGCCGTTGTTGATGATGCGGCCGCCGCGCGGCTGTTGTTGCTTCATGATGCGCATCGCCTGTTGCGTGCAGAGGAAGGCGCCGGTCAGGTTGGTATTGATGACCGCGTTCCATTGCTCGAAGGACAGCTCTTCCATGGGCACGGCCGGCGCGGACACGCCGGCATTGTTGAACAGCAGGTCAAGGCGCCCAAATCGCGCCAGTACCGCATCGAAAAGACCGCTCACCGCCATGGGTTCGGTGACATCGGCGACGTGCACCAGCGTATTGGCCACGGTGCCGCGCATTTCGGCAACGGCCTGTTCCAGCGGCTCCCGTCTGCGGCCCGTGAGCGCAACGCGGAAACCCGCCGCGTGCAAGGCCGTGGCCACGGCCTTGCCTATGCCCGAACCGGCACCCGTGATGAGCGCGACGCGTGGCGCGACTTCAGGCACGCGGCACGCTGTCCGTACGAACCCCATCGGCGTTCATGCGCATGCCGCGACGATAGGTTTCGGCAATGACGAACATGTTGCCGCCCGGCGTTGCGATGGTGTAGGCGCGCGACGCAGCGGCATCGGGAAGGCCGACCTCGCTCCAGAGTTGCTCGCTCAGGATGGTGGCAACGTCGGCGGGCAGCGGCTTGCGGCGCACCCACAGCGATTCAAGCAGGGGGCCAATGGGAATGGCGCCGGAATCGAGACCGTCGCGCATGGTTTGCGGCAGCCCGTCGAGCGCAACATAGACGAGGTTGTCCATCATCACCTGGCCGCGGGCCGCAAGCGAGGTGATACGGTAGATGAAACGCTCGCCGCGCAAAACGTCGCGCACGCAGGCAGGCGCCGCATCGGTGACGGTTTGCTGACGCACCTGCAGCGTAAGCGGCATGGCCGCAATGGCCTGGCAAAGGCGCGTGGTGGAGCCGTCCTGCGCGAGCAAGAGGCGCAGCAGCCAACGATGGCGTTCCTGGGCAGCGGTATCGGCTGCGCCATCGATGAAGGTGGCACGCTCGAGGGCACTCGGTACTGAACTCAACGTTGCATTTGGCGTTGTATCTGGCGCTGTGTTCGGCGCCGTATTCGGCGCGGCTTCGGGCGTCGACGGTGTGTGTCTATCGGTCAGGTTCACGGGATGCCCAGGATCTTGTGGGTTTGCAGGCTCAGGTGCCAGCGAGGATGGGTCTTGCAATAGTCGATCGCCAGACGGGTATTTTCCTCCAGAAGAGGGCCGTCCATGGGCTGCAGATAAAAATGGCGGAAATCGAGCTCGGAAAAGCGCTCGGGCATCGCATCGGCCTGGGGAAACACGAGTTTGAGTTCATGGCCGGCGCGCAACACGAGCTCGGCCCGCGCCTTCGGACTGACACAAATCCAGTCGATACCTGCCGGCGCCGGGCACGTGCCATTGGTCTCCACGGCGATCTGCCAGCCTCGTGCATGCAGCGCGGCAACGAGGGCGTCGTCCAGCTGGAGCAGTGGCTCGCCGCCGGTGCAGACGACAAAAGGCGGCACGCCGGGTGCGGCGGGCGCCGGCCATAGCGCCAGAAGCGCCCGGGCGAGCGCTGCGGCGTCGGAAAATTTACCGCCGCCCGCGCCGTCGGTACCGACGAATTCGGTATCGCAAAAACGGCATACCGCCGTGGCCCGGTCGCGTTCCAGGCCGGACCAGAGATTACAGCCGGCGAAACGGCAAAAGACCGCCGGGCGGCCGCGGTGCGCGCCCTCGCCCTGCAGGGTGTAGAACATTTCCTTCACTGCGTATGCCATGCAACTTTCCGCGAATGATCGACGCTCAGACCGGCAGCGCCGGCTGCTGCGCACCCCATGACAGGGCCACCCCGCAGCCCGACGTTTCGTAAAGGTCGATGCGTTCGAGCTGGGGCAGCGCTGAACCCGCCTGGTCACGGACCCAGCGCACGATGCCCAGCGCGCCCGACTGCCCCACGCCCGGCAGCTCGTGCAGGGGATGGTGGTCCAGGCGCGTGAAAACCGGCGCGAAGATTTCCTTCACATCGCCGAAGTCTATCGTCCAACCCAGAACGGTATCGAGCGCGGCCGTGAGATGCAGGCGCAGGCGGTAGCTGTGGCCGTGTACGTGGCGGCGCGCATCGCCAGGGGGAGCGTTTGCCAGGCGCACGGCGCTATCAAAACCCAGCTCCTTCCAGATGCGGTAGGAGGCGCCGTCAAAATGCGCGCCACAGGTCGCGGTTTCATAGACGGTTACCCACGCCAGTTGCGGCAACTGCGGCCGTAGTCGAGCCCAGATCCAGCTTGCTATCAGTTCGCTGGTGGGATTTTCCAGACCCGGGAGATCGTTGAGGCAGGCATGGTGCAGTTGCGCCTGCAGCGGCGCCCAGAGCCGGTCGAGTGCCTGGGCCGGCACGGCTGTTGCGTGCAGCAGGACCGCAAATCCGTGGCCGTGCATGCGGCCGCACTTGTGGCCGGCAGCAACCCGCGGCAGCTGGTGGGCGGCCTCGAACTGATAGCGGCGCCACACGTGGGCGATGCCGCCCATGTCGATGTCGCTGCCCTGCCCGCGCGTGCTCTGCACGACCACCTGCACGGCGCTGCCCAACGCGAGCCGCGCTGCAATCCAGCGCGCCAGGTTTTCATCACTGGGATTTGCCAGATGATCGTTGAGCAGCTGGTAATCCAGAGGGGCGACGCCCGCCTGCAGCCGATCACGCAAGGCATCGATTTCTCCGCCCGGAAATGGCGCCCAGTCGGCAACACCCGCCGCCGATGCCGGCGCCCACACGCTTGCCTGAAAACCGTGGCCGTGCAGGGCCGAAGGATGGTCGGCAGGGGCGCTGAGGCTGGCATTGCTTCCGGCAGGAATTCGCCGCGCCGCCTCGAAGGGCGCGCTGGCGGTATAGAGGACGCGCTCACGCACGGCGAATCTCGCGTACCCCGTCTTCGGTGCCCAAAAGGAGGATATCGGCGCCGCGAGCCGCGAACAGGCCCACGGTGACCACGCCCGGCCATTGATTGATCTGCTGCTCGAGGCCGCGCGGATCGCGGATCTGCAGCCCCCGCACGTCGAGAATCAGGTTGCCGTTATCGGTGACGAACCCCTCGCGCAGGCGCGGCTGGCCGCCAATGGCCGCCAGTTCACGGGCCACGTAGGCGCGGGCCATGGGTATGACTTCGACCGGCAAAGGAAAGCCCCCCAGCACGGTCACCAGCTTGCTCGCGTCGCAGATGCAGACGAAGGTGCGCGCAACCGCAGCGACGATCTTCTCGCGCGTCAGGGCGCCGCCCCCGCCCTTGATCATGGCCAGGGCGCCATCGATCTCGTCGGCGCCATCGACATAGACCGGCAGATCCGTCACGTCATTCAGATCGACGACCCGGATCCCGTGTGAACGCAGGCGCGCCGCGCTGCGCTCGGAACTTGCGACGGTAGCGGCGATCGAACCGCGGTGGGCAGCCAATTCGTCGATGAACAGATCCGCGGTCGACCCGGTTCCGATGCCGATAGCAGCATCCGTGCCAAACCACGGTGCAACGCTATCGACTGCGGCCCGGGCAACTGCCCGCTTGGCCTGATCCTGGCTCGACATAAAGACCCTCCCCTTGCCCACGGCGCGTAAACCCGGATGATAAGAGGATGTGGCTGTTGCGCCTAAAAGAGCGGATCGGGCATTTCCTGTGGGCGGGCGTCGTTGGCGTCGCCACCTTGATCTTTCTGCTCGAGGAATGGCTCTGGGACAGCCTCCAATCCCTCATGGGCACGCTCGGCCGCCTGCCCGTGATCTCGCAACTCGAATCCTGGATCGCCCAGCTGCCACCGGCGGGTGCGGCGGTATTTTTCGTGCTGCCCACATCACTGGCGCTGCCGGTCAAGCTTGTCGCACTGCACATGATCGCCCGCGGGCACCTGCTGGAAGGCGCGCTCGTCATCCTGGCGGCCAAGCTGGCCGCCACGGCCCTTTTCGCCCGCATCTACGTGCTCACCCAGCCCGCGCTGATGCAGGTGCGCTGGTTCGTCGCCGTGCGCGCTGCCGTTTTGCAGTGGCGCGACTGGGCCTACGCGCAAATCGCGGCGCACCCGCTATGGCAGGCCACGCGCGAGCGCGTGGCCCGGTGGCGGGCCGGCTATGCGGCCTGGCGGGGAAAGTCGGGAGGCTGGAAACGGCGCACGCGGGCGTGGCAACGGCTGGAGCGCATCCGGCGCAGGGGCGGGCGGGCGGAGTGAGGGGGTTACCCTCAACGGCGATCGCCCTCACCCCGGCCCTCTCCCGGAGGGAGAGGGTGAGCGCCGGCACCTGCCCGTAGCATCCGGGAGAGGGTTGGGGTGCGGGAAACAGCCCGCGAGACTTGCTCAGCGCTTGCGTATCGGCGGCACGTCCGTGCAGACGCCTTCGGCAACCTCGGCGGCCATGCCGATCGACTCGCCCAAAGTGGGGTGCGGATGGATGGTCTTGCCGATATCGGCCGCGTCGGCGCCCATCTCGATGGCGAGCGCCACCTCGCCGATCAGGTCGCCGGCTCCGGTACCGACGATGGCTCCACCCACGATGCGATGGGTCTGCGCGTCAAACAGCAGTTTGGTGAAACCTTCGTCACGGCCGTTGGCGATGGCCCGGCCCGAGGCCGCCCAGGGAAAATGGCCCTTGGTAATGGCAATGCCCTTCTCGCGCGCCTCGTCCTCGGTCAGGCCCACCCAGGCGATCTCGGGGTCGGTATAGGCGACAGAAGGAATGACGCGAGCATCAAAATGGGATTTTTGCCCGGCAGCGACCTCGGCAGCCACATGGCCCTCGTGTACCGCCTTGTGGGCCAGCATGGGTGCGCCCGCGATGTCGCCGATCGCAAAAATGTTGGCGACGTTGGTGCGCATCTGGCTGTCGGTGGCAATGAAGCCGCGGTCATCGACGGCAACTCCCGCCTTCTCCGCGCCTACGACCTTGCCGTTGGGGCGCCGCCCCACCGAAACCAGGATCATGTCGTAGTCCTGCGGGGCTGCGGGGGCCTGTTCGCCTTCGAAGCGCACGCGCAGTCCTTCTGGCAATGCCTCCACCGCCGCGGCGCGCGTGCGCAGCAGAATGTGATCGAAGCGTTTCTCGTTGCGTTTTTGCCAGACCTTCACCAGATCGCGGTCGGTGCCGGGCATGAGGCCGTCGGTCATTTCGACGACGTCGATGCGGCTGCCCAAGGTCGAGTACACCGTCGCCATCTCGAGGCCGATGATGCCGCCGCCAATGACGAGCAAACGTCGTGGCACCGATGGCAGTTCCAGCGCACCGGTGGAATCGACAATGCGCGGGTCCTTGGGCAGGAAGGGCAGCGCCACCGGCTGGGAACCGGCAGCAATGATGGCCTGTGAAAAGGCAATATCGCGTGGTGCGGCTTCCGCCTCGGGTCCGACCAGGCGCAGATGGCCGGAATCGATGAAGGCGCCCACGCCACGCAGCACGTCCACCTTGCGCATCTTGGCCATGGCCGCCAGGCCGCCCGTGAGCTTGCCCACCACCTTGGACTTGTGCGTGCGCAGCTTGGCCAGGTCGATCTGTGGCGGCGCAAATGCCACGCCCAGATCGGCAAAGTGCGCTGCCTCGTCCATGACGGCTGCAACGTGCAGCAATGCCTTGGAGGGAATGCAGCCCACATTCAGGCAGACGCCCCCCAGTGTCGGGTAGCGCTCTACCAGCGCAACGCGCAGGCCCAGGTCGGCCGCCCGGAAGGCGGCCGAGTATCCGCCAGGACCCGCGCCCAGCACGAGCAGGTCATAGGTATCGCCCTTTGCGGAGGTATCGCTCATGGTTTCCCGTTACCTTTCAATGTCCCTTGCCCTGGGCAAGCAGCGCCATCAGGATTTCGTCCTCGGA
>CAIQGU010000490.1 GCA_903871435.1 uncultured Burkholderiales bacterium
CCGCATTATCGCTTCCCTGGGCGTGCTGGCCGCGGTAACTGGCGCCGGCGTCGGCGTGTGGCATGTCTGGCTTCAGCTCCATCCCCCGGCGGTATCGGCTTGCGGCCCTAGCCTGGAGTACCTGGTGGGCAACCTGCCACTGGGGCGGGCGCTGCCGCGCATCTTCCAGGGCTATGCGGACTGCACCAATATCGACTGGACCTTCCTTCATCTGAGCATTCCGGCCTGGTCGGTGATCTGGCTGACCGGCATCGCGGCCACTCTGGTTCTCGCGCTGTCCCGGCGCTAGGACGTACCGGTCGGGGCGGCCGCCCGACGGCATACCCGAAGGAGCAGGACCATGCAGCAGAACATTGGCACCCGGGACCGCATCATCCGCATCACGGGTGGGCTCGGACTCATCGCCGCGGCGGCGCTGGGCTTTATCGGCATCTGGGGTTACCTTGGCGTCATTCCGCTGGCAACGGCTCTCATCGGTGTTTGCCCGGCCTATCTGCCCTTTGGGGTGAGCACCTGCCCGATCGCGCCGGATAAAAAGTAGGCCATACCACGGGTGCAGCGGGTTCTCCAAGCGCCCGTAGTTTTTCTGCGGTCTTGTTCCGCAGCCCTTTCTCAGCGACCCAGACGATGCGCGGTGCGTTACTAAGGCCGCAGCACAGATCCATCACCGGCCAAGAAAAAACCCCGCAATGCGGGGTTTTTTCTTTCGTGCAGACGGTGCGAGTCCGCGGATCAGACCGGCACGACCGCGGGCTCGCTGGTTGCATGGCCCGAGTAGGCCGTCCAGCAACGCCGCGTGAAGTCATAAAGCTTGCAGCGGCGCGCGGTATCGAAATACCAGCGCCAGGAAAAACGCTGGATGACGATGCGCTGGGGCAGCAGGTCTTCGAGCATCTTCTGCGCGGTCTTGAGGCGGTAAAGCGGAATGCTCATGTCCAGATGGTGCGCCGTATGCTCCATGATGTGGTGCAGGACGGCGCCAAAGCGCAGCGGGAAGGTAAGGTGCACAGTCGTGGAAATGAAGGGCTGCGCGCGGGCCCAGTCGGCGCGGTCGTCATACCAGGACACCTTGACGTGGGTGTGGTGCACGTAGACCACGAACCCGATCATCGAGCACCAGAACAGGAACGGCACGAACAGGCCGCAGACCAGGACCGGCAGCAGCGGTTCGGACGCCGCCGAGGCAGCGAACACCAATGCGGCCGTCCAGACGAGGGCATAGGCCGATACCAGCAGGCAATCCCACAGGAAGATGGCGCGGCGCGTACCCAGGTACGACTTGCTGGGGAAGAACATGCGCAGCCACCAGATCTCGATCATGTAGTAGAGGCCGGGCGCCCAGCCGCTGCGATACACACGGTCCATCGCCTGACGCCACAGGGGCAGCGCGTTGAACTCGTCGCGCGTGAGCGGGGCCCACACGAAGTCGAAGCCCTTGAGGTTCGTGTAACCGTGGTGCACCACGTTATGGCCCACGTCCCAGAGACTGTAGGGCGTGATGGACGGCAGGAACGCGATGCGGCCCAGCACGCGGTTCAAGCCGCGATGCGGCGTGAGGCTCTGGTGGCAGGCATCGTGACCGATGATGAACAGCCGGCCGATCATGAAGCCCGCGGCCATGCCCAGGGCCAGTTTGCCCAGCCACGCGTGGACCAGCACCGTGCCGGCCAGCGCCCCAAACAGCAGCGAGTAATCAAATATGAGCAGCACGATGGCGTACATCGTGGTGCGTTCGGACAGCGGTATGAGCCAGCGGCGCATCACCTTGCGGTGCGGCAGCGGTTCGTTCACCGGGATGGGTAGCAGTTGTTCCTGATTGATGTCGTTTGATGCATTCATGGGTTCATGACCAAGGCAAAAGGCCTCCAGCACAACATCCTAATGGCTCAACGCAACAACAATTTGACATGCCACAAGGAACTACACGCCCGGCACGGAAAACAACTGCCACGGCGGGAGGGACTGGAGACCCGGCGCCGGCGGATGCCGGCGTCACAGGTTTAATGCACTATTTTACTGCAGCCCGGGTAGCATAATTCCCGGATAAGACGTGTCCGATGATAGATTCTTCCGGTAGTGCGGTACCCGCAGCGCCGCCGCGGGCACCCTCCCGACGACACCGTTACGTGACGCGTGCCCGACAAGCTCTTGCATCTCGTTGATACTACGGCCTTTCCTCCTGAAAATCCACAAAACCACCGGCGCTTGAACGGTCAACCGAAAGAAGCCCCATTGCAAGGTAGCTCCGGGTCCATGACACCGCCCGTCACACGGGATTTATCGGCCCACACCCCTGTCATGCAGCAGTACCTGCGCATCAAGGCCGAGTACCCGGACGTGCTCGTCTTCTACCGCATGGGCGACTTCTACGAACTCTTCTACGAGGACGCCGAGCGGGCGGCGCGCCTTATCAACCTCACGCTCACCGCGCGCGGCGCCTCAGGCGGTGCGCCGGTGCGCATGGCGGGCGTGCCGGCGGTCAGTCTCGATCAGTACCTTGCGCGCCTGGTGCGGCTGGGCGAATCGGTGGCGATCTGCGAGCAGGTCGGCGACCCGGCGGCGGCCAAGGGGCCGGTTGAACGGCGCGTGGTGCGCATCGTCACGCCGGGCACCCTCACCGATCAGAGCCTGCTCCCGCCCAAGGCCGACGCCGTTCTGGCGGCCCTGCACTACGACGACGCGGGCGCCGGCGACAGCGTCGCCATTGCCTGGCTGGTGCTGGCCAGCGGCGAGCTGCGCATGACGCAAACGACAGCGGGCGAACTCGCCTCCGAGCTCGCCCGCATCGCGCCCGCGGAGATCGTCGTGTGCGACGAGCAGCGCACCCGCTTGGCCACCGCGGCCCCAGTGCACGTGGCGCCCGCCTGGCATTTCGAGACAGCCCGTGGCCGGCAGATGCTGCAGGCCGCGCTGGCCGTCGCCAGCCTGCGCGCCTTCGACGTCGAGGATCAGGCACTGGCGCTGGCGGCGTGCGCGGGGCTGCTCACCTACGCCCAGCACAC
>CAIQGU010000491.1 GCA_903871435.1 uncultured Burkholderiales bacterium
GAGTCAACGGCACCCAGACCGTTACGGTTGCCCCCGGCGCGAGCGAATTCACTTTCCCGACGGCGTTCGCGGCGCCTACCTCTTCTGCCAATTACAGCTTCTACGAGGCTAGCGTGTCGGCGCAGCCGACGGATTCGACCAATACCCAGGACCAGACCTGCCTCGCGACCAGCGCTTATGGCCTCATCCATGGGGCGTCCAACGTAACCAGCATCCAGGTCACGTGTACGGCCAATACGTCCTCGCCGCTGCAGGGCGTCTACCAGGTGGTCAAGGGCGGATCACCCCAGCCCAATTGGATCGCATTCTCGAAGGACGGCACGTACATCCTTGCGACCATCCAGAACAACACGAGTTGCAATGAGAACGGCAACGGCGTGGATTACGGCACCTATAACTGGAACAGCACGACCGGGGCGCTGCAGATCCAGAGTGCACTCGTCTATTCGCTGGCGCCCTGTGGCTTCACCGATGCCACGGGTGCCGTGCAATCGACGTCGCGCACGCTCCTGCGCACGGGCGCGGGGGCTTCGGCCGTTCTGCAATTGATCACGGGCACGGGCACCAATTCGACCCTGGTGCCCGTGGCGTCGGTCCCCGGCACCCTCGTCGGTGCCTACACCTACGGCGCCGGCCTGGACCAGGGGCTCAACATCCTTGGCAATGACGGCCACTACGTCAACATCAACACGCAGACCGATACCTTCTCCGGAGCGGCTGCCGGTATCGAGTACGGCTGCTACACGGTGAGCGGCAGTACCATCACGGCGGACACGACCTCGGCTTGCAGCGGAGCGGTCGTTACTGCCGGCACATCCGGATTCACCGGAGGCGCCAACGCAGGCGCAACCGGCACCACCACGCTCAATTTCACGATCCCGGACGTCAACACGTTGTCGTGGTCGTATGTGGGCTACGCGGGTTTCGTCTCGACCAATAGCCGTTTCGTGCCCACGGCGGACGCCGGCTGCTGCAGCCCGGTCACGACCGGGGCGACCATCGGCGGTACCGTCACGGGTCTCACGGCGAGTTCGACTCCACTCGTGCTGCAGCTTTTCACAATCGCCGCCGACGGCACCACCAGCATACAGAGCACGCCGGTTGCAGTGGGTGCCAGCACGTTCACCTTCGCCAATGCCATCCCGATTCCAGCGAGCGCCTCAACGCCCACGTATTTCGAGGTGGTGGTAGCCGCTGCCCCAACCGGGCCGGGCGCCACATGCGTGCCCACCAACGCCTATGGCCAGATCGCCACGGCGGGCAACATCACCACGGTGTCAGTGGCCTGCTCCGCCAACACCACTTCCCCCTTGATGGGCGTGTATCAGGCGTATTCCGACCAGGCCGGCACCCAGCCGCTCCAGGCGTGGCTGGCCTTCAGCCTGGACGGCACCTACATCTTCGGCACCATCGGGAACAACACCACCTGTCTTGAAAACGGCAATGGCGTCGATTACGGCGCGTACAGCTGGAGTCCGACGACCGGTGCGCTCGTATTCCAAAGCGCCGCCGTCTATTCGCTGGCGCCCTGCGGATTCACCAACGCCGGCGGGGCCATCGATACCTCCGTGACGCGCAACCTGACGCTCCTGGGAGCAGACCCGTCCGCGGGGCTGAAAATGGTCACAACGGGGGGCACAACGGGAACGGTATATCTGCTGCCGGTAACGACCACCTCTGGCACGATCGTCGGCGCATACGGAGCGGCGGCAAGCCTGGATCAGGGGGTGGTGGTCTTCTTCCCGGTCGCTTCTGGGCAGTCTCTTGGCAAGTATCTCGTTCTTAATACACAGAATGATCCCGCCACGAACACCGGTTCGACCGCTGGCCTGGAATACGGCTGCTATTCGGTAACTGGAGCCCAGCTGACAATCGACGTCACCGCTGCCGACTGCCCGTCCGCAATTCTGACGGCGGGAACCGGCGGGCTCAGCGCTGGCTATACTTCCGCCCCCATCGTGGTCGGCTTTACGGGGGGCGGAGGGAATAATCTGACGCTTAACTTCGCCCCGTATAACTTCGTTTACCCTCCCTTGACGCCGAACTGACAATACCGCTCCGGAACGGAACAGCGATCCAGCGTCGATGCAGGTACGCTAGGCGGTGCGATTGCGGCCACGCAGGTTGCTCACGTTGAAGAAACGCAGCGTGAGCAACCCTCCGTCCTCGCCCAAGCAGGTCAAGCAGTCAGGGTCGCAAAGGATGGATAGGGCGGCCCTTCGGCCCCATGCCGGACCGCCACCGAAATCCCCCCTCCCCGCTGGAGAAATCGCCACATGAGGAAACAGTCCAGAACCCGCTAGAATCCGCCGCGTCCTGCGGGTGCAGTTCAATGGTAGAACGGCA
>CAIQGU010000492.1 GCA_903871435.1 uncultured Burkholderiales bacterium
ATGGAGAGCATGACCAACGCTCCCTATCTCGTTCCCCGTGGGCGGCAGGGCTACCGCTACGGACACGCGACGCTGTTTGACCACATGGCGCTCGACGGCCTGGAGGACGCCTACGAACGCGGCAAGTCGATGGGGGTTTTTGCGGAGGACTGCGTTGCCAGGTACGGTTTCTCGCGAGCGGACCAGGACCGTTTTGCCATTACGTCGGCCGAGCGGGCGGTGCACGCAGGCGAGGAGGGCCGCTTCTCCTGGGAGATCGCTCCCGTCACGGTGGCCGGCAAAGGCGGCGACACCACCATCGACAAGGATGAGGGCCCTTACAAGACCCGGGCCGACAAGGTGGCGCAACTCAAGCCGGCCTTCCGCAAGGACGGCACCATCACCGCGGCCAATTCTTCATCGATTTCGGATGGCGCCGCGGCGCTGGTGCTCACTCGTGAATCGCAAGCGGAAAGGCTTGGGCTGCGTCCGCTGGCGCGCATCCGCGCCCATGCCGTGCACGCCCAGGAGCCCAACTGGTTCACGACAGCGCCCATCGGCGCCATCGCCAAGGTCCTGGGCAAGGCCGGCTGGACCGCCGACTCGGTTGACCTGTGGGAAATCAACGAGGCGTTCGCCGCGGTTACCATGGCAGCCATGCAAGACGTCAAATTGCCGCACGACCGGGTGAATATCCACGGTGGCGCCTGTGCCCTGGGTCACCCCATCGGCGCCAGCGGCGCCCGCATCGTGGTGACCTTGCTGGGAGCGCTGCGCCACCATGGCCTGCGCCGAGGGGTGGCGGCGCTTTGCATCGGCGGCGGCGAGGCAACGGCGCTGGCCCTGGAGCTGTGTTGAAGATGCTGCCGTCATGCCGTTGAAATCCCTCAAGCAGTGCAGGACACTGCCGAATACCCGGGCGCACGCCTGCGCCCTGACCGGAGCCTGATCATGCCCAGCTGCCTCATCGTCGGCGCAACGCGCGGCATCGGCGCAGAACTTGCCCGCCAGTACACGGGTGATGGGTGGCGCGTCATCGGCACTTTCCGCGGCGCGGCCGACGGCGCGCTCCTGGGGGCTCGCTGCGCCCGCGCGGTGCGCGCCGATGTCGTGGCCAACGGGTGGGCGGTGGAGCTGGGGCGTGCCCTGGCCGGCGAGGTGCTGGACCTGGTCATCATCAATGCGGGGGTTTCCGGGCCGCAAACGGACCGGGTGGAACCACCCGACCCGGCCAGCTTCGACCTTGTCATGCGCACCAATGTCCTGGCGTCCATGCAGCTCATTCCGGTGATCGCGCCGGCGCTGCCCGCCGACGGCAAGCTGGTCGTCATTTCCAGTCGCATGGGATCCATAGGCGGGGCCGAAGATCCATCGTGGTGGCTGTACCGCGCCAGCAAAGCGGCGCTCAACAGCGTGCTCAAGTCGGCAAGCCTCGCACTGGGCAGCCGGGGCGTCGTCTGCATGGCGCTGCATCCGGGCTGGGTGCAGACCGACATGGGCGGTCCCCATGCGCAGCTGCCGGTCGGGGAAAGCGTCACATCCATGCGCCGCGTCATCGCGGCGGCAAATCGCTCCCACAACGGTCGCTTCCTCAATTACAACGGGGAGCAGCTCGAATGGTAGGCAGCAGGGCCGCCACGGCGAAGCGAGCAAATCCCACTTTCAAGCAAGTTCCCATGGAATCCCGATGATTTCTCCTGCAATGATTGCCGGCCTCGTGTTCGGCGTGTGCGGTCTGCTCGCGGCGGCCGTGGTCGAGTACCTGTTGCGCAGCTTCGCCGACCAGGCGGGCGTCAACCGCTGGGTTTTTGTCGCGGTTCCGGGGCTTTTTGGAATGCTCTATGCCTTGATGCTCTTCCAGGACGGGCGGCGGCGCATCCGGCAATTGGGACAGTCGGTGTCGCGGGGCATATTGATCGCCCTGCTGACCTGGATCTCGTTTTCCACCATGGCCACCATGGTGTGGTGCTCGCCGCGGGAGATCGGCGCATGCTTCAGTCACCTGCTCTTGGCCACCGCCATCGTCGGCGGTGGACCGATGCTTGCTGTAGCCCTGTTGGGCGGTCTGCTTGCCGGCGTGCTCATCATTCGCCCGCCCGCCAAGAGGGCCAGCGAGTAAATCCGCCCGGCGGTCGTACCCAGAATCGCACCCGCAGTCCCGGCCGCCGCCACAGCATGCCGCAAACGACCGATTCGACCGAACGCTTCGGCGCCAGAGCTGACGCATACGCGCGGGCAAGGCCCGGATATCCCGAATCCGCCATATCAGCACTGTCGCAGGCGCTGGGCCTGCAGCCGGGCGCAACGGTGGTCGACCTGGGCTGCGGAACCGGACTGTCCTGCGAGCCCTTCCTGCGCGCCGGCTATACCGTGGTGGGAGTTGAACCCAATGCCGCGATGCGGGCCCACGCGCTGGCGCGGCTGGGTACTTACGACCGCTTCACGGTTGTTGAGGGAAGCGCCGAGGCTACCGGCCTGGCGGGCGGCAGTGCCGACCTGCTGATCGCCGCCCAGGCCTTTCACTGGTTCGACGTGCCGGCCGCGCGCAGCGAGGCGCTGCGCATACTGCGCGCACCTGCCCGGGCGGCGCTCATCTGGAACGACCGGTGCGCCGAAGGTTCGCCCTTTGCCAGCGGCTACGAGGACCTGTTGCGGCGTTACAGCACCGAGTACCTGGAGCTACGCCACCGCCATGGACGCAACGACCGGATCGATGAATTCTTCGGCCGCGGCCGCTGGCAGGCGCTCACGGTCATGCATCACGACGAGCTCGATTACGCGCGGCTGGCCGACCGGCTCAACTCCGCCTCCTACGTGCCCGCGGCTGAAGATCCGCGCCACGAGGCCATGATCGCCGACCTGCAGCAACTGTTTACCCAGACGGCACATCAGGGCGCGGTGACAATGGCGTTCGAGACCCGCGTTATCTATGGTGAAATCACCGGCGGGCATGCCCTGCCCTAGGCTGCGCACCCTCACTGCTGCCCGCCGGTGTCGCGACCGGCAACCATCTCGCCAAGGACGCTCTCCATGCCGGCCCCCATCGTCTTTTATTTCGATTTCAGCTCGCCGTATTCCTACCTGGCCTCCGAGCAGATAGCCGACCTGGCCGCGCGCCATGGGCGCCCTGTCGATTACCGGCCTACCCTGCTGGGCGTGGCTTTCCGCGCGACGGGCCAGCGTCCCCTGGTCGACGTCCCCATGAAAGGCGAATACAGCCGGCGCGACATGGCGCGCAGTGCCCGCCTAGCGGGCATCGACTTCCGCATGCCGGAGAAATTCCCCATTTCCACCGTTCAGGCTGCGCGCGTTTTCCTGGCTTTGCAGGCCCAACAACCGGGCCATGCGCTGGCCTTCCTGCATGGCGCATTTCGTGCATACTTTGCACAGGGCCGGGACATCTCTGACGCCGGGGTAATCCACGAACTGCTCCTGAGCCTCGGTGCCGACGCCGATGCGGTGCTCGCGGCCGCGGCGCAACCGGGGATCAAGGATCAGCTCAAGCAGGCGGTCGATGCCTCGATCGCCGGCGGCGTGTTCGGTGCGCCCTTTTTCGTGGTCGATGACGAGCCCTTCTGGGGCTTTGACCGGCTGCCCCAGATCGAACGCTGGCTCGCCTCCGGGCCTTTTTGATGCCGTGTATCCAGACGCCAGTAACCGCCGCAGCGAAGACACCCTGAAATGAAGCGCAAGGCCGCCGTACCGTTCATCATGCTGGCATCGCTGCTCGACGTGATCGGTGTCGGTCTCATCATTCCCATCCTGCCGCTGCTGGTGGGCGAATTCACCACCAGCCGCGATGCCCAGGTGTACTGGTTCAACGCGCTCATCATCTCCTTCGGGCTCGCGCAGTTCTTCTGTGCGCCGCTGCTGGGGGCCCTATCAGATCGCTACGGCCGCCGTCCGCTGCTGCTGCTGGGCATAGGGGGGCTGGGCGTTACCTTCGCCGTGACGGCGCTCACCCATTCGCTGTGGCTGCTGGTGGGCATACGCCTGCTGGGCGGCGCGCTGTCAGCCAATTTCGCGGTCGCGCAGGCTTATGTAGCGGACATCACCACGCCCGAAAAGCGCACGCCCGCGCTGGGGCTGCTGGGCGCCATGTTCGGACTGGGCTTCGTGCTCGGACCCGTCATCGGGGGAGTGCTCGGGGATATCGATCTGCGCCTGCCCTTGTACGCAGCGGCGGGCCTGTGCGCGGTGAACTGGTTCTACGGCCTGCTCGTGTTGCCCGAGTCGCTGCCGCCGGACCGGCGCACGCCGGTCGCCTGGCGGCGGATCAATCCGTTTTCCGCACTCTCCGGCCTGGTACGCCTGCGCGGTGTCGGCCCGCTGGTGTTTGCCATCGCCGCTGCAAGCCTCGCAAAACTGACGCTGCAGTCTGCATGGGTTCTTTACACGAGCTTCCGCTTCCAGTGGGGGCCGCTGCAAAACGGCATGTCGCTATTCGCCGTAGGATTTGTTGCCGTCGTCGTGCAGGGCGGTTTGCTCAAGATGCTCCTGCGCAAGTTCGGTGAAAGGCGCCTGGTGGCTGCCGGCCTTGCATCCGGCGCCGTGGCCTATGCGCTCTACGGCCTGGTGCCGCAAGGATGGATGCTCTACATCGTCATAGCCGCCAATTCGCTGGCCTTTGCTGTTCCCACCACGCTCCAGGGCATCGTTTCCAAGGCAGCCGACCCACGCGAGCAGGGCCGCGCAATGGCTTCGCTCACGTCGCTCATCAGCATCACTGGCATCGTGGCGCCGCTGCTGGGTGGGGCGCTGCTGGGTCCGGTTTCGCACCTGCCGCCCGACCACATACTCGTGGGAGCGCCGTTCTTCGCCTGCTCGGCGCTCGAGGCTTTCGCGTTCCTTGTTGCGCTGCGCTACTTTTCACGCCACCCGGCTGACACTGCGCCGGCGCCGGGCAACGCGGCACTGGGCAGTGCAACGCCGGCAACGATTGCGTCCGCCACGCGTCCAATCGTTCCATCGTCGAACCATTAAGTCATTCCGTCATTCCGTCGTTCAAGCGTTCAAGCGTTCAATGGCTGAACTTTTCCATCGTCCAACAGCCCCGGCTTCCATCGGTAGCCGGCGCCTGATCCATTTTTCCGCACTGTGCCGGCCGGCCCGGTTTGCCTGCCTGCCTGCGCTGCTGTTGGCCGCGTGTGCACAAAACCCGCCGCCGGGCAGCCCGGCGGCCGTGGGTGTCACCCATGACGATGCTGCGCCCGGTCCCGTTTATTCACTGTTCCACCGCGCGCTGCCCACTCCCGAGGGAAAGACCGCGGTACTGCAATTGCACGGGCAGGGCGCGCAGATATTCCGCTGCGAAACCCAGCCCACGGGCCGTCACTGGGTCTATCGCCTTCCTGAAGCCGACCTGGCCGACAGCGCCGGTACGGTGGTCGTGCACCACGGCGCCAACCTGAGTTTCGAACACGTCGATGGCAGCCGCCTGCTGGGTGAGATTGCGGATCACGTGCCCTCGCCGGTTGAAAATGCCTTGCCGTGGCTACTGCTCAACACGCGTGCCTATGGCAAGGGCGCGCTGGCGGGCATCACCCAGGTACAGCGGATCGACACCGTCGGCGGAATGCCGCCTGCCGGCTGCGACGGCGCACAGTTGGGGCAGGTGCTGCGCGTGCCGTTCACGGCCGATTTCGTGTTTTTCCGCTGAGCTAGCGTTACCGCGGCGCGCCGACGCTGTCGCCGCTCGTCGCCGCGGGCAGCCACTCGTCAAGCCGAAAGGCGGGACCCGCGCATGCGGTTGGGTAAACTGCGCGCATGACCGTAATCACGCTACTGCTCCCGCTGTGCCGCCGTCTCGCCGCCGGCGCACGACATCCGGCTTCAGCGTTTGCAATGGCACTGGCGCTGTTTTCAGGGCCGTCCGTGGGCGAAGAATCGTTCGTCGACCGGCCCATCTACAGCGAACCGTCCACCGGGCTGCAATTGCCGCCGGGCTGCGAGGTTGACCCGTCGTGGCGCTCACCGGTAGCGGGCTCCGATCTTGAAATCTGGGTGGCCCGCTGCGCCAGCGGGCCGCGCGTATGGCTACTGCGGCGCCAGGTGGTGGAAATCGTCAATGCGCGCCAGTCACGCCTGCGTTTTCAGGTCATCGACGAGCGCGTTTACCCCGATGAGACGGCCGGCGAAACCCTCAGCGTGCAATGCACGGGCCCGCGCGACGAAAGCGGCTACGTGGTTCGCGGCGCGCGCTGGCGCGATAGCGGGCGGGAGCTGCGGCTCAAGAGCGCCCGCGGCGTATTGCGGGTGGACCTGAACACGCAGTTGCTGGCCGATTCCGAAGTGGGTGCCGTGGACTGTGCCCGCTTTCCCGAGCGCGAAGCCATGATGAAGCGGTTGCAGCAGGCCCATAACTAGCCGGACACGCCGCCGGCGCGGCCGGGGTTTGCGCTCAATGCACGCTCAAACACTGGCGCGCGGCAGAAAACCCAACACAGCAGGTCGCCTGACGCCAATAGATCCACGCATACCGGCCGTCCGCGCTGGGCAGGGCGGGACGCGCGGCATCCGGAAGTTGCGGCAGCGGCAGTTGCCCCACGCGAAAGCAGGCGCTGACCGCCGGGTACACCTGCTGCATTTTGCCGTCGGTATCGACCGGATAGGGAAAGTCACCGATCTGGTCGCGCGCGATGCTCATGGCGCGTACCGCGGTCTTGGCCGAAAACAGCAACGGCGGCGGTCCGATATCGCGCATCTGGCGCGGCAGCAGCGGGCCCCAGGCGCCCAGGCAGCCGGAATC
>CAIQGU010000493.1 GCA_903871435.1 uncultured Burkholderiales bacterium
ACCGCATGAATCGGGGCGCCCGGCGTTTTTGTGCATAAGTCAAGTACCGGGAGCCGGGGCAGGTAAAAAAAACCGGGGCCGCGCGGCGCAAGCGCGCAGGCCCCAACTTGTGTGTACCCACTGACTATGAAAGGCGCTTAAGTCCTCAGCCGCCGGCTATGGGTGTGCACGGTTTCGACCAGGGCGTCGACCACTGCCGGATCCGTGAACTGCGAAATGCCGTGGCCCAGGTTGAACACATGGCCATCGATGCCGCCGTCGGCGCGCTTGGGTGAGCCGAAGGAATCGAGCACGCGCGTCGCCTCCGTGCGCGTGGCCTCCACACCCGCCAGCAGCACCATGGGATCCAGATTGCCCTGGAGCGCGCAGCGCGCGCCGATACGCTGCCGTGCCCGGGCGAGGTCGACGGTCCAGTCGACGCCCACAGCATCGCAACCGGTATCGGCGATGTCCTCGAGCCACAAGCCGCCGCCCTTGGTGAAAAGGATGCAGGGCACACGCTCGCCGTCGTGATCGCGGTCGAGGCCGCGCACCACCTCCGCCATCGCGGGGAGTGAAAACGCGCGGTAGGCGGCGTCGGAGAGAGCACCACCCCAGGTGTCGAAAATCATCACTGCCTGGGCGCCCGCGCGAATCTGGGCGTTGAGATAGTCGGTAACGGCGCGTACGTTCACGGCCAGGAGCCGATGCATGAGGTCAGGCCGGGTATAGAGCATGGTCTTGACCAGGCGGAAATCATCCGAGCCGCCGCCCTCGACCATGTAGCAGGCCAGGGTCCAGGGGCTGCCGGAAAAGCCGATGAGCGGGATGCGGTTGCCCAACGCCTTGCGGATGGAACGCACTGCATCGGTCACATAGGAAAGCGAGAGTTCGGGATCGGGCGCAGCCAGTGCGGCCACATCGGACTCGCTGCGGATGGGCCGCTCGAACTTGGGTCCCTCGCCTTCGACGAAATACAGGCCCAGTCCCATCGCGTCCGGAACGGTGAGAATGTCGGAGAAGAGAATGGCAGCGTCCAACGGGTAGCGGTCCACCGGCTGCAAAGTGACTTCCGTGGCCAGATCGGGCGACTTGGCCAGAGCCAGAAAGCTGCCAGCCCGGCGCCGGGTGGCGTTGTATTCTGGGAGGTAGCGCCCAGCCTGCCGCATCAACCAGATGGGCGTGTACTCCGTTGGCTGGCGCAGCAACGCGCGCAAAAAGATGTCGTTGGTGGGTTTCACGAGCGCTCGATGAATAGTACGAGCCACGATTCTCGCATGCCTGACCTCCCCGTATGGGCACGCTGGCAATCCGGCGCACTGCTGCTCGCCATCCACGCACAGCCGGGCGCTCGCCGCACCCGGGTAGTGGGCATCCATGGCGAGCGGCTGAAGATCGCGCTGCATGCCCCGCCTGTGGATGGCAAGGCCAACGAGGAATTGTTGAGCTTCATCGCCGAGACGCTTGCGCTGCGGCGCAACATGCTGCGCCTGACCGCTGGCCTGGCGAGCCGTGAAAAGACGGTGGCGATCGAGTGCGAGGAAATCACCAGCGGCCAGCTCAGTGCGTTGCTGGCGCGGGCCGCGTCCGTTCAGCCACGCTAGGAGTGCTGCGTCTCATCCGCCAGAACGAACAGCGCGTTGTGGGAAACCCGTGCAATGCAAAAAAGGGGCGCACAGTGCGCCCCTTTTTCATCCAACGGCGGCAAAGCGCCCTGGTGGTGCGGCCTTACTTTGCTGCGGGAGCCGGCGCGGGCTTGGGAGCTTCGGCGGGCGCGGCCGGGGCGGCGGAAGGGGCGCTCGTGTCGGCTTCGCTCTTGGCCTTCTTCTTGTGCTTGTGCTTCTTCTTGGGCTTGGCTTCGGACTTGGGTTCCGTCTTGGCGTCGGCCGGAGCGGCAGCAGGAGCAGGTGCGGGAGTTGCGGCAGGAGCCGCCTTGACGGGAGCGGCGGGCGCAGCTGCAGGGGCCGGGCTGGTTTGCGCAATGGCGATCCCGGCGGCAAAAAGGCCGGAAACGAGAACAGCAATCATCTTTTTCATAGTTCTTTCCACAAAGAGTAGGGGTGAAGATTAAACAGGCCGCAAGCATGACATCCACTTGCCAACGCCTACTGCCGGTGCCGGCTTGCGCCCTGTTCGAGCTCGCCTATCTTGAACGCACCAGCACACGCTTGGGTTGACGCAGCGCACGAATGTGCCGGCGAGTCTGCAATTGCCGAGGGGCCACCAACACGCGCCGGGCGCAGCCATTAAAAAAGGCGAGCGCAGGGATGTATCCCTTGCCCGCCTTTTGAAAAAGCAAACCGTCTTGTCAGGCGGTATTACTTCTTCATTTCGTCCTTCTTGGCGTCGGCCTTCTTTTCTTCCTTCATCATCTTTGAGGCTTCTGTTTATAGAGAGACTTTCGTCAAATGCCTGTTTCTTGGAAATAACTTTTGATTGATAAATA
>CAIQGU010000494.1 GCA_903871435.1 uncultured Burkholderiales bacterium
ACTTTTTCATCGGGGTGGTAGTGTTCCTTTTCCAGCAGCATGGAGCAGAAGCCCTGCAACGCGCGGCCACCTTCGGCATAGGCCTTGGCGGTGAGCAGCATCTTGCGCACGTCGGGGTGGACGATGAGGTTGTCGGCCGGCTGGTCCGGGTGCTTGGGGCCGGACCGGCTGCGCATCTGGGTGCGCTCCTTGGCGTAGGCGACGGCGTTCTGGTAGGCAGCCTCGTTCAGGCCCAGGCCCTGCACGCCTACGCCCAACCGGGCGCTGTTCATCATCACGAACATCGCCGACAGGCCCTTGTTGGGCTCGCCGATGAGCCAGCCCTGGGCGTCGTCAAAGACCATCTGGCACGTGGAATTGCCGTGGATGCCCATCTTGTGCTCGATGCCGCCGCAATAGACGCCGTTGCGCTCGCCCACAGATGCCGCACCGTCGGTGCCCACCGGCAGGAACTTGGGCACGATGAAGAGCGAGATGCCGCGGGTTCCGGGCGGCGCGTCGGGTAGGCGCGCCAGTACCAGGTGGACGATGTTTCCCGCCATGTCGTGCTCGCCGGCGGATATGAAGATCTTCGATCCGGTGATGCGGTAGGTGCCATCTGCCTGGGGAACGGCTTTGGTGCGCAGCAGGCCCAGGTCCGTGCCGCAGTGGGGTTCGGTGAGGCACATGGTGCCGGTCCACTCGGCGGTAACCATCTTGGGCAGGTAGAGCGCCTTCTGTTCAGCCGTGCCGTTATGCGCGATGCACTCGTAGGCGCCCAGCGTCAGGCCCGAATACATGGTCCAGGCCTGGTTGGTCGCGCAGCGCATTTCGTCAAAGGCCACCTGCAAGAGCTGGGGCAGCGCCTGGCCGCCATATTCCTCTTCGGCCGTCAGGCCCTGCCAGCCGGCCTCGCGGAAGGTGTCGAAGGCCGCGCCGAAACCGGCCGGAACCTTGACGTCGTGCGTGGCCGGGTCGTAGCGGCAACCTTCCTCGTCGCCGGATCGGTTGATGGGCAGCAGCACCTCCTCGGTGAAACGGCCCGCCTCCTCCACGACCTGGTTGACCGTATCGGCGTCGAGCTCCGCATAACGCGGCATGGCGCGCAGGTTGTCGACGGCATTGAGAAGTTCATGGATGACAAATTGCTGGTCGCGCAGTGGCGCCTTGTAAACGGGCATTGCGGTCTCCGGACGGGTATTGAAACGTTAGTGCTGGTTGTTGGTAGGGCGGGCCCGGCGAGGACGCGCGGCCCTGGCAGGTGCCGGGCGGCGGGCGGCCGCACGCTTGCCGGCTTTATTGTCGCTGGTGTTGATGTCGCTGGCGTTGCTGTCAATAAGCCGCTGCAGGCCCTTGCGGGCGCGCAGGATGCTGTCCTTGCCCCGCAGCAGGCGCGCGTCCTGGTGCAGCATGAGCATGAGTCCGTAGATCTCGAAGACCATCTGCTCACAATCGGTGTCGCGCCGCAGATCTCCGCACAGACGCGCCTGATCGAGCGCACGCAGCAGTTCGGACTTCCAGGATATGACGATGGCGGCGAGCGCGTCGCGCAACGGACCTGGACGATCGTCGTATTCGGACGCCCCGCCCACCAGGATGCAGCCGGCTTCGATTTCTTCGGCCAGCAGCGCCAGCCACTGGTCGACGATGGCCCATACGCGCGGCAGGCCGCGCTCTGCACGTACGGCGGGCCTCAGGACGGTTTCGATGAAGCGATGGGCATATTCTCGCAGCACGGCAAGCTGCAGATCTTCACGGGAGCCAAAATGCGCAAATACCCCGCTCTTGCTCATGCCCATGCGTTCGGACAGCAATCCGATGGTGAGACCTTCCAGGCCGTCGCGCCGCGCTACTGACAGGGCGGCATCGAGGATGGCGGCGCGGGTGATTTCACCCTTGCGGCTGCGCGCCGGGGGCGCGACCACTTCCGCCCCTGGCTTGGGGTGACGTTCGATCTTGGCCGATCGAGGAGCCCGAGGGCTGGTGGAAAGCATGGTTGGGCTGCGTTGTGGCCACATGCGATGCGGCGCAGGTAAAAACCGAACGTTCGTACTTTTTTACTGTGGTGTCAAGCCCCCCGTTGGCGACGGTTGGCCGTATCATTTCTTACTGTTGCCCTCCGTACAGACGTCCGCCGGTGATTTTTTTCACACTGAGCGGCTTGCACGGGTTCACCGTAGGGAACTCGAACTCACCCGAGGACCTCGACATGATGGATCTACCCGCTGCGCTGCTGCT
>CAIQGU010000495.1 GCA_903871435.1 uncultured Burkholderiales bacterium
TCTATTTGTCGGGGCGACGCTGCCCGCAACGACCTGGACCGGCTCGCCGGCTGGCCCATGCTGAGAAAGATGATTCTGCGTATCCCCCGCCGCTTTTGGAATCGGCCAGCACCCTATGGTCATGTCGTGGCATTTTCCGAGGACGGCCGGGTGCTGGAGGACCTGCAGGACCCCAGTGGTAAGCCGCAGGGCGGCGGCACGTATGCACGCGCGTTCGGCGTAATGGTTCGGATGCGGAGCGTCTGGCGCCGATGCTCGCCGCCGTTGAACAAACCCTGGGGCACGCATCCATCGCGGCTGCCAAACCGTCTGCCGCAGACTCCTAGGGCAGTAGTACGATCTTGCCCACGTGCTCGCTGCTCTCCATCAGCGCATGGGCGGCGGCGGCCTCGGCAAACGGAAAGGTGCGGTAGATCACCGGCTTTACCTTGCCCAGCTCCAGCAGCGGCCACACCTGCTCCAGCAGCTTGCGGGCGATAGCCGCCTTGACCGCGATGGGGCGCGAGCGCAGCGTCGACCCCGTGACGGTGAGCCGCTTCACCATGATTTCCACCAGGTTGACCGTGGCCTTGGCGCCACCCATCGTGTTGATGAAGACCAGGCGACCGTCTTCGGCGAGTGCCGCGGTTTCACGCATGAGGTAGTCGCCGCCTATCATGTCGAGAATGACATCGACCCCCCGCCCACCTGTCTCGGCCTTTATGACGGCCACGAAATCCTCGGTGCGGTAGTTGATGGCGCGGCTTGCGCCCAGACGCACGCAAGCCGCGCATTTCTCGTCGCTGCCGGCAGTGGCAAATACCCGGCTGCCCAGTGCGCTGGCCAACTGGATGGCGGTAACGCCGATGCCGCCGGAGCCGCCCTGCACAAGCACGCTCTCGCCAGGGCGCAGGCCGGCACGGTCGAAGACATTGCTCCAGACCGTGAACATCGTCTCCGGCAGCGATGCGGCCTCGACATCGGTAAGCCCCGTGGGCACCGGCAGGCATTGCAGCGCAGGCGCGACGCAGTACTGGGCGTAGCCACCGCCGGTGACCAGGGCACAAACATGGTCGCCCAGCGCATATTCCTCGACCCCTGCGCCTTTGTCGACGATGACGCCCGCCACCTCGAGCCCGGGAATATCCGAAGCTCCCGCCGGCGGCGGATACACGCCTTTGCGTTGCAGTACGTCGGGGCGGTTGACGCCCGCCGCCGCGACTTCGATCAGTACTTCACCGGGTCCGGGCACCGGCCGCGGCCGCTCCGCCAGTCGCAAGACTTCCGGGCCGCCGGGCGCGCTGATCTCTACTGCCTGCATATTGGTGGATCCTCTGCTGTGCGGTCTAGCCGGTGTTGCGCAAGCCCGCCGCGATCCCGTTGATGGAGATGTGGATGGCGCGGCGGTCGCGCTCGTCCATGCTCTCGGGGTCGTTGCGGTACCGGCGTATCAGTTCGACCTGAAGGTGATTGAGGGGATCAATATACGGAAATCGCGCGCGTATGGAGTTGGCCAGGACCGGATTACGCTGCAGATTGGACGATTGGCCCAGGATCGACAGCAGGTGATGCGTGGTCAGGGCGTGTTCTTTTTCGATGGCACCGAAGACGCTCTTGCGCAGGCGGGCGTCGGCCACCAGACCGGCGTAGCGCGACGCCACCCCCAGGTCGGACTTGGCGAGGACCATGTCCATATTGGCCAGCAGCGTCGCAAAGAAGGGCCACTCGCGTGCCATGCGCCGCAGCAACGCCAGGCGCTTGGCGGACTGATCGGCCTCCTGATTCAGCCAGGCCTCGATGGCGCTGCCAAACCCGTACCAGCCGGGCAACAGCAGGCGGCATTGCCCCCACGAGAAACCCCAGGGTATGGCGCGCAGATCCTCGATGCGGCGCTGGGATTTGTCGCCACGCGGCCGGCTGGCGGGCCGGCTGCCGATGTTGAGCTCGGCGATCTCGGCGATGGGCGTGGAGGAGAAGAAGTAATTGGCGAATCCCGGCGTGTCGTACACGAGGCCGCGGTAGGCCGTATAAGCCAGGCCGCTCAGGGCATCCATGGTGGTCTCGAATTGGCGCTGCTGGGAGGCCGCCATTGCGCTGTTTTGCAACAGCGGCGCAAAGGACGCTTCCAGCGTGGCGGCGACCAGGGTCTCGAGGTTGCGCCGGCCTGTCTGGGGGCTGGAAAACTTGTTGGCGATGATTTCGCCTTGTTCCGTCACCCGGATCTGTCCATCCACGGTTCCGGGCGGCTGCGCCAGTATGGCGTCGTAGGTGGGGCCGCCGCCGCGCCCTACCGTGCCGCCCCGGCCGTGGAACAGGCGCAGGGGAATCTTCGCCGTCTGGAACAGATCGACCAGCGCAACCTCGGCCTTGTACAGCTCCCAGTTGGAGGTGAGAAAACCGCCGTCCTTGTTGCTGTCGGAGTACCCCAGCATGATTTCCTGCGCGGCGTTGCCGCCGCCCGCGGGGTAAAAGCGCAGGCGGTCGCGCAGCGCCAGCGCGCCTTGCATGATGCCCGGTGCGTTACGCAAGTCGCCGATGGTCTCGAAGAGCGGGATCACATGCAGATCGAGTTCCGCGGGAGCGCCCCGCCGTTCCAGCCGCGCCAGGCCGGACTCCTTGAGCAGGACCACGGTCTCGAGCAGATCCGACAGCGTCTCGGTGTGCGAGATGATGGCATTGCGTACCGCCCACGCACCGTAGCGTTCGCGTGCCGTGCGCGCGGCCTGGAAAATGGCCAATTCCTTGCGGGTCTCGTCGGAGTACTGCGCATAGGGCGAATGCAAGAGTCGCGGCTGTGCCATTTCGGCGATCAGCAAGGCCACGCGCTCGTCTTCGGAAAGCGCGCCGTAGTCCTCGCAAACGCCGGCTGAACGCAACAGTTCGGTGATCGTGCGTTCATGTACATCGGAGCTTTGCCGCAGATCGACCGATGCAAGATGGAAACCGAACACGTCCACCGCGCGGCGCAGGCGGGCGAGGCGGGGCTTGATGAGATCCACGCCACCATGGGCGAGCAGTGAATCGATGACCACATCGAGGTCGGCGGCAAAGGCCTGGGGCGACGCATAGGGGTCGGCATGGCCGATTTCATGGCGCAGTACGGTGGTGTGGCCCAGGACGCGGGCACTGGCCGCGAGGCGCGCGTACACGCCTACCAGGGCGCGGCGGTAGGGTTCGCCTTCACGGTGCGGCGAGCGGTCCGGCGATGCATCCGCCAGCTGCTGCAGGGGCGCACTGACGCTTGCCAGCACCGAGGACACCGAGAGTTCAGCGCCCAGCAGATGCACCTCCTCGAGATAGTGCTGCAGCGCGACGCCCGACTGGCGGTCGAGGGCCCGTTCGAGGGTGGTGGCATTTACGTTGGGATTGCCGTCGCGGTCGCCGCCGATCCACGATCCCATCTGGATGAACGGCTGCAAGCGTCCGTGCGCGATGCCTTTGCCCGACTTGCCGCCTTGGGGCGCTTTGCCCGGCCGGTTGGCCGCCAGGCCGATGCCCAGATGTTCCTCGAGGTCTCCGTAGAGACTGGGGAGCTCGCTGAGGAAGGTCAGCCGGTAGTAGGACAGCATGTTCTCGATCTCGTCGGCCACCGTCAGCCGGGAGTCGCGCAACATGCGGGTCTGCCAAAGGGTCGTGACACACGACCGGATAAGGACCGTATTGTGGCTGCGCTCACGCTCGGTGAGCGGCATGCTGCGCTCGGCCAGCAGCCGTTCAATCTCGCGCTCGGTATCCAGGATGCTTCGGCGCTGTACCTCCGTCGGGTGCGCCGTAAGCACCGGCACGATGAGTGCCCGGTTGAAGAAATCGACCACCTTGGCCGGGCTCACCTTGGCGGCACGCAGCCGGCCGAGGGCGTACGCCGCACTTCCGGGCCCCGGCTCGGCGCCGGCCAGATCCTCCGCGCGGCGCGAGCGGATCTGGTGCTGGTCTTCCGCAATGTTGACCAGGTGCGAGAAATAGCTGAAGGCGCGAACCACGGAATTGGTCTGCTCGGGCGACAGGCGGTTGAGCGCGCGGTTCATCTTCGCGCCCGCATCCGGGTCGGTGCCACGGCGGAACTGGACGGCCAGACGCCGTACCGTTTCGACCACGTCGAAGATCTTTTCACCCGCCTGCTCGCGGATCACATCGCCCAGGATGCGTCCCAGGAAACGGATGTCATCACGCAAGGCATCCTGCCGCGGTGCAGCGGGGTGCGTGGCGGACGATGGGGAAACGGAATCGGTCATTTAGGGCTACCCGGCTGGTGGATACTCCCGCCGCAGCAATATTGATGCCATATCCCATTGGAAGCTGGCGCTGTCGGGCGCATATCTGCTGATAAGCAGCAGTTATGGGCTCAAGAATATCAGCGGGATTGGGACTTGCGCATCGCGTCAATGACGGAGTGTTGCTTGGAGAAGTCACTGTGGCGTGCGAGCACCCTCACCCCAACCCTCTCCCGCAAGCGGGAGAGGGGGCAAGGCAGCAGCGCGCTACTCCCTCTCCCGCTTGCGGGATAGGGTTGGGGTGAGGGTCAGCGCCCCGGCGGCACCAACCTCTGCACCGCTTCCACAACA
>CAIQGU010000496.1 GCA_903871435.1 uncultured Burkholderiales bacterium
GCATGGATACGCCGCCCCGCGGGGCGGCATCCGGTGGCGGAAAGACCGAGTATGCGCCTTGCAGCGCAGCGGGACTTTCGCTGCGCTAGAAGGGGAATGCCCGCTTGCCCAACTGGAAGGTGATCCACTTGACCTCGGTCATCTCGTGGATCGAGGCCATGCCGCCTTCACGGCCAAAGCCGCTGTCCTTGACTCCGCCAAAGGCGATATGCGGCTCGTCGGAGATGGTGGTGTCGTTGATGTGCACCATGCCCGACTCGGACCGCAGGGCAAAGTCCATCGCCTTTTGCAGGTCGTTGGTCACAACCGCCGAGGAAAGTCCCGCGCGCGTATCGTTCGAGAGAAAGAGCGCATGCTCGTAATCGTCGGCCTTGAGGACGGACGTGACGGGACCGAACGATTCCTCGCCGTAAATGCTCATCTGCGCGGTCACGCCGGCCAGCACGGTGGGCGTGAAAAAAGGTCCTGTGTGGGTGCCGCCGCAGCACACGGTGGCGCCCTTGGCAACCGCATCGGCGATTTGGCCGGCGATGAAACCGCATTGCGAGGGGCGGATCAGCGGGCCGACCACGGTCTTGGGATCACGCGGATCACCCACCGTGATGGTGCGCGCCTTGGCCACGAATTTCTCCAGGAAGGCGTCGAAGATCGGGGCCTCGACGATGATGCGCGAGCTGGCCATGCAAACCTGCCCCTGGTGAAAGAAGATTCCAAAGGCAGCGGCATCGACGGCGTAGTCGATATCCGCGTCCTTGAGCACCACCAGCGGGTTCTTGCCGCCCATCTCCAGGGTCACCCGTTTCATGTGCCGTCCGGCTTCGGCGGCCAGATGCCGGCCTACCTTGCTCGAACCCGTGAACGTGATCATCTTGACGCGTGGATCGGCCAGCAGGCGATCGCCCACCACGGCAGCCGGCCCCGGAATCACATTTAGCACACCGGGCGGCAGGCCCGCCGCGTGGAAAACCTCGGCGATCTTCAGGCCGCTGAGCGGCGTGAGCTCCGACGGCTTGAGCACGAAGGTGTTGCCGGCTGCCAGGGCAAACGCCACTTTCTTCATGGCCAGCAGGAAAGGCGAATTGAAGGGCGCGATGCCACCGATCACGCCCAGGGGCTGGCGTATGGTCATGCCCACCTGGCCCGGCGCGCTGGCCGGGAAGGTATCGCCATGGGGCTGGCGCACGCAGCCCGCCGCCACGCGCAGGCACTCGATGGCATAGCCGACTTCCCAGGGCGCCTTCATGAAGACCGAGCCGTTCTCCTCGATGATGAGATCACGGATGCGGTCAGCCTGCGCCGCAATGACATCGGCGGTGCGCAGCAGCAAGGCCTCGCGTTCCGCCGCCAGCAGTTTCTGCCAGGGACCGAAGGCCGCATGCGCCGAGGCGATGGCGTCTTCCACGTCGGCGGCCGATGCCTGGGCGATCCGGGCGAAAACTTCGCCAGTGGCCGGATTGACGTCGTCGGCAAGGCCGCCTTCACCGGCCGGCCGCCAGGCGCCATTGATGTACATCGGATGGATGGGGAGGCTCATGGGAGTGCTCCGGTTACGGTTGAAGTTGTCGGTTGAAGTCGTCGGTTTAAGTCGTCGGTTGAAGTTTGCGGTTTTAATTTTCAGCGGCAATTTGCAGCGGTGAATTACGGAGCGCGCTCAGGCAGCGTTCGCGGCCAGCGGCCCGGGTGGCAGTACCGACTTGGGCAGCATGCAATGCGCGCCCTTGTTGATATCCACCATCTGCGTCACATGCAGGTCGGCCGCAATGCTGCACAGGGTGTAGGCATCCTGCGCAGCCAGCCCATTGCGCTCGCCCAGCCAAGCGATCATGTTGCGCAGCGCCTGGCGGACGGCATCATCAAGGTCTTCGTGCATGCCCAGGGCGATCAGGTGGGTGGCGGTCTCCGCGCGGGGAAAGCCCAGATGCAGGTCCTTGCGCACCACCAGTTCAAAAGTGCCCCGCAGGCTGGTTTCGATAGCGGAAAGACAGACCTCGCCATCGCCCTGGGCGGCATGGCCATCGCCGGCGCTGAACAGCGCGCCGCGATTGAACACCGGGAAATAGACCGTGCACCCGGCACCCAGGTCCTTGTTGTCCATATTGCCGCCATGTTCGCGCGGAATGATGGAGGTGATGCGACCGTAATGCGGCGGCGGCGCCACGCCAAAATTACCAAAGAAGGGCTTGAGCGGCACCACCGAGCCCCAGGGCAGACGTGCGACGCCGGCCGCGCGATCGAGAGGGATGATCAGGTGCCGGCGTTGCGGGAAATCTTCCGGCAGGGTCCCCAGGAGGGGCTCGATGACATTCCAGCCCCAATCCTGGCGCAAGCGGATATCGGAGATCGTCACCTGCAGCACGTCGCCGGGTTCGGCGCCGTCCACCCAGATCGGTCCGGTGAGCAGGTGCGGCCCGGAGCCGCGCGGGGTGCCGGCCAGCACGGCCCGATGCTCGGGGAGGATCAAGCCCTCATCGGCGGGCAGATCGGCCGGTTCGCCGGACAAGGTGTCGATAGTGACGCTGTCGCCCGAAGCGATACGCAGCACGGGGGGGCGGGCGGCATCCCAGTAGCCCCAGTGCACGGTGGACGCGCTGGCGGCAAGTACGTGATCCGTCATGGCGCGGTCTCCTGCCCCGTACCCAAGCCATGCGTAGACCGCAGCAGATCGGCGGCACGTTCGCCGATCACCACACAGGGCGCCATGGTGTTACCCGTGGTGATGGCCGGCATCACCGAAGCATCGGCAATGCGCAATCCGCGCACACCGTAAACGCGCAGGGAACCGTCGACTACGGCGAGCTTGTCGCGACCCATGCGGGCGGTACAGCTTTGGTGAAAATACGTGCCGGCCGCCTGCCGCAGCCAGGTCTCCATCCTGCCCGGGGGCAGAGAGCCGGGCATGAGTTCGCGCCGCACGTACGGACGCAAGGGCGGCGAGTTGCCGATCTCGCGGCATAGCTCCACGGCGCGCAGCAGCGCGCGCACATCGCGCCGGTCGCTGAGGAAGTTGGCGTGCACGGCCACGGGATCGCCGGGGCGGCTCCCCGTGAGCGCAATGTGCCCGCGGCTGTACGGGCGCACCAGACCCGGCGCCAGCGTCCAGGCGAGCGAGGGGTCGGCCGGCAAGGCAAAGTCGCCGCGCACGCGCTCGCTGCCAAAAGCGCACTCCTCCAGTACCGGCTGCAGGTCGGGCGCCGGCAATGCGGGGTCGCTCTTGCAAAAGAACGTGAACTCGGCGGAGTTGTTGCGCGGCGCTTCGGGCTGCTGGTACTCCCAGACGCACCCCGCAACCAGGATGTGGTCCTGGAAATTCTGTCCCACCCCCGGCAGATGCTGCACGAGGGCAATGCCGTGTTCGGCTAGCCGGCGTTCGTCGCCAATGCCCGAGAGCATCAGCACCTTGGGTGTGTTGATGGCGCCCATGCAAAGAATGATCTCCATCGCCGCGCGCGCAACCCGGGGGCTGCCGTTGACGGTGTATTCCACGGCGCTGGCGCGCATGCCGTCGAACCGGACCCGTTCCACGCTGGCGTGCAAGCGCACCACCAGGTTCGCCTGGCCCATGACCGGCCGCAAATAGGCCGTGGCCATGGAAACGCGTTCATCGCGGCCACGCACGGTGACATTGGGAATTCCGCAGGCACCCCCGCCCTCCATGGCCGCACCGTTGAGGTCTGCCACGGCGGGTATGCCGGCCGCTGCGGTCGCTTCGACCAGGGCGGAGACCAGCGGCACCGGGTCGCGCGGCAGGGTCACGTACACCGGCCCGTCGCTGCCGCGCCGCGCGGCGTCCGCGGGTCCGTCCCAGCTTTCAATGCGCTTGTAGAGTTCCAGAACGGCCGCGTAGCTCCAGCCGGCGTCGCCCGTCTGCTGGGCCCAGTGATCGAAATCGCTGCGATGGCCGCGTGCCCACACCAGGCCGTTGACGCTGGAGCCACCGCCCAAGACCTTACCCATGGGCAGGGGCGCGCTGCGTCCGTCGAGCCAGTCGGAAGGTTGAGCGCGGAACTGCCAGTCGAGCTCCGTGCCGATGGTGCGCATCCAGGTGGTGGCATTGCGCACGGCCTCGATGCGATCGTCGCCACCCGCCTCGAGCACCAGAACGCGCACGCGCGGGTCCTCGGCCAGGCGGCGGGCCAGCACGCAGCCGGCGGTGCCACCGCCACAGACGATGAAATCGAAATGCTCCTGCGCGGCAGGGTCCGGGACGTCGATCACGGCCGCGCATCCCCGCCGGAAGCGCGGTGCGCGTCCAGCACGCGCCGGATGGCGCGAACGATGCCGGCGTAGCCCGTGCAACGGCACAGATTACCCGCGAGTTCGAGACGGACACGGTCGTCATCGGCGGCCGGCAGGCGCGTGACGATGTCGCGGGCGGTGGCCAGCATGCCGGGCGTGCAAAACCCGCACTGCAGCGCATGCTCCGCGGTGAACGCGGCGCGCAGCTCCATCATCCAGGGATCGTCGTCGAAGTCCTCGATGGTGCGCACCACGGCGCCGGCGCAGGCCACGGCGGGGACGATGCACGAACGCATCGGCTGGCCATCGAGCATCAGCGTGCAGGCCCCGCACACCCCCTGTTCGCAGCCGAGATTGGTCCCGGTGAGGTGGCGCTGTTCCCGCA
>CAIQGU010000497.1 GCA_903871435.1 uncultured Burkholderiales bacterium
CAGGTCGACACGGGTCCGTGCAGGTTAATGGAGCGCATATTAAACCGGCACGGCGGTGGTGTACTTGATCTGGCTGAGTGCAAAGTGGGAAGCCGCGGTCGCGACCGCTGGGTGGCGCAGCAACTCGCGCATGAGGAACCGCTCGTAGTCGGCAACGTCGGCTACGACGACCCGCATTTGATAGTCCCATTCACCGGACATCGAGTGGCATTCCATGATTTCTTCGCGCGCGCGCACGAAGCTTTCGAACTCTTCCCGCGCCATCTGGGCGTGCGATTTCATGCGCAGCTGGCAGATCACGCTGACGCCCCGGTCCACGCGTTGTGCATCCACCAGCCGCACTGTGGAGCGCAGCACGCCGGCGGTTTCCAGCGCACGGATACGCCGCCAAACGGACGCGGCCGAAGCGCCGACGGCTTCCGCCAGGGCTGCATGGCTGATCGCGGCATCGATCTGCAGCAGGCGCAGCAACTGGCGGTCGAGAGAATCAATTTGAATGGTATTGATCATGGAAACACCGTGAATGAAATATCAATCCGGAATGATAGGGATTCGCGCTGGTAATGAAAGCTTTTTCTGCTTCCTGAGGGTTAGAATTTCTCCATGAATTTCAACGCTTTGTCCGCGCCTTCCGCGTCACCCGCGCCACCCGGCGCGGCCACGGACTGGACGGTGCCGCAGGAATGGTCTGCATACACGGCGGCGGAGCACGCCACCTGGAACCTGCTGTTCGACCGCCAGATGGCGGTGCTGGCCGAGCGCGTAACGCCGGCCTTCCTGCGCGGTGTGGATGCGCTGCAGTTGTCGCGGCAGGGTGTTCCGGACTTTTCCGAACTATCCGAACGCCTGCACGCGTTGACGGGCTGGACCGTTGTCGCCGTGCCGGGCATCGTTCCCGACGCCGTATTTTTCGAGCACCTGTCACAGCGCCGGTTCGTGGCGGGCCGCTTTATCCGGCGGCCCGACCAGATCGATTACCTGCAGGAACCCGACGTCTTTCACGACGTCTTCGGGCACGTGCCGCTGCTCGCCGACCCCGTGTTCGCGGACTACATGCAGGCGTATGGACTTGGCGGTTTGCGGTCGCTGCGCTTTGGCGCGCTCCCCAAGCTCGCGCGCCTTTATTGGTACACGGTGGAATTTGGCCTCATCCGCGAGGCGGGCGCGCTGCACCTGTACGGAGCCGGTATTGTGTCGAGCTACGGTGAATCGGTTTTTGCCTTGGACGACGCTTCGCCCCACCGCATTGGCTTTGACTTGCGCCGCGTGATGCGCACGCCCTATCGCATCGACGCCTACCAGGGAAACTATTTCGTCATCGACAGTTTCGAGGACCTCCTGCGCCAGACGCTCGATGCGGACTTTGCGCCCTTGTACGCCGAACTGGAAGACCAGCCGGATTTCGAGATCGACATCATCGTTGCGGGTGACCGCGTCATCCACCGGGGCACCCAGGCCCACACGCGCGTGCGCGTGCCGTGAACATTGCTGGAAGGAAGGATCGCCATGGCTGACCTCTTTGACAACCCCATGGGATTGATGGGCTTTGAGTTCGTGGAGTTTGCGTCGCCCACGCCCAACGTCCTGGAACCCATCTTCGAGCGGCTGGGCTTCACGCTGGTGGCGCGGCACCGGTCCAAGGATGTGGTGCTCTTTCGCCAGGGCGGCATCAACTTCATCGTCAACCGCGAGCCCCGCAGCCCGGCGGGCTACCTGGCGGCCGAACATGGTCCCAGCGCCTGCGGCATGGCCTTTCGCGTGCGTGACTCGCATCTGGCGTATTCCCGCGCGCTGGATCTGGGCGCCCAGCCCATGGAGATGCCCACGGGACCCATGGAGCTGCGGCTCCCCGCGATCAAGGGTATTGGGGGCACACCGATCTACCTCATCGACCGGTTCGAGGACGGCCAGGCCATCTATGACATCGACTTCCACTTCCTCCCCGGCGTGGACCGCAATCCGCCCGGCCATGGCCTGCGGCTCATCGATCACCTCACGCACAATGTCTATCGAGGCCGGATGGCGTTCTGGGCGAGTTTCTATGAGCGGCTGTTCAACTTCCGCCAGATCCGCTATTTCGATATCCAGGGCGAACACACGGGCCTCGCCTCGCGCGCCATGACAGCGCCCGATGGCCTGATTCGCATACCGCTCAACGAGGAGTCCTCCCGCGGCAGCGGCCAGATCGAGGAGTTCCTGCTGAAATTCAACGGGGAGGGTATACAACACATAGCCCTCCTCACCGACGACATCATTGCCACCGTGGACAGCCTGCTCCGCGCTGGCGTTCCCCTGATGAGCGCGCCCAACGGCAGCTATTACGACATGCTCGATGAGCGGCTGCCCGGCCACGGCGAGCCCGTGGAACTGCTTCAGGCCCGGGGCATACTCCTGGACGGCTCCACCGCCGGCGGCGAGCGGCGCCTGCTGTTGCAGATATTCTCCGAGACGCTGCTGGGACCGGTGTTCTTCGAATTCATCCAGCGCAAGGACGACGACGGATTTGGCGAGGGCAATTTCAAAGCGCTCTTCGAATCCCTGGAACGCGACCAGATACGCCGCGGCGCGCTCGCCGTCTGAGCCGTACCGCTGGAAAACGCCGGGGAAGGGGACCCACTATGAAGATCGACCGCATCCACCACGTTGCGTATCGCTGCCGGGACGCCAAGGAAACCGTGCTCTGGTACCGCGACATGCTCAACATGGACTTCGTGCTCGCCATCTCAGAAGACCGCGTGCCGTCCACCAAGGTGCCCGATCCGTATATGCATGTGTTCATCGACGCGGGCGGCGGCAATGTGCTGGCATTCTTCGAGCTGCCCACCCAACCGCCCATGGGACGCGACCCCAACACGCCTGAGTGGGTGCAGCACATCGCCTTCAAGGTGCGCGACCGCGAAGAGCTTCTGGCCTTCAAGGCGCACCTGGAAGCCAAGGGCGTGGATGTCCTGGGCGTGACCGATCACGGCGCCTTCCATTCCATCTATTTTTTCGACCCCAACGGCCACCGCCTGGAACTCTCGTGCCCGGACCCCGATGAGGCGGCCATCCTGCGCCAGCTCGATGCGGTCAAGTGGGACATGCTGGAAGAATGGAGCCGTACCCGGCGCGCGCCGCGCCACGCCGCATTTCTGCACACGCGTGAGCTGACAGCCACAGGCGATGCGCAATGAGCGCGATCGTCGATGAAACCCATGATCCGCATCTGCAGAGCTGGGTTGCGTCGGCGAACGATCCCGATACGCACTTTCCCATCCAGAACCTGCCGTTTGGGCGCTTTCGGCGGGACGCCGCCGGACCCTGGCGGATTGGCACCGCCATCGGTGATCAGGTTCTGGACCTGGAGCGGGCCGGTCTGATCGCCGGCCGGGACGTGACGCAGCTCATGCAGGCGCCGGTACCGCAACGCAGGGCGCTGCGTGCGGCGATCAGCCGTGCACTGGCCGTGGGTGCTGCGTCGCAAGAGCGAACCCAGGCGGCGTTATTGCCGCAATCGGCTGTGCAGATGGGCCTGCCTTGCGAAATCGGCGGCTACACGGATTTTTACGCCGGTATCCACCATGCGCGCGCGGTGGGCGCCCTGCTGCGGCCCGACACCCCGCTGCTGCCCAATTACAAGTGGCTGCCCATTGCTTATCACGGTCGTGCCTCGTCCATCGACGTCAGTCCCAGCACGTTCCGGCGTCCCTGGGGTCAGCAGCGCGGGCCCGACGAGAATGCGCCGCCGGGCTTCAAGCCGACGGCGCGCCTGGACTATGAGCTGGAACTGGGTTGGCTGGTGGGATGCGGCAATGCGCGCGGCGATCCAGTTCCCATGGCGCAGGCAGAGGACCACCTGTTTGGCGTGGTGCTGTTCAATGACTGGAGCGCCCGCGACATCCAGGGCTGGGAATACCAGCCGCTGGGCCCGTTCCTGGGCAAGAGCTTTGCTAGCACGATTTCCCCCTGGATCGTTACGCTGGAAGCGCTGGCGCCGTTTCGCGTGGCTCCCGTGCGGCCCGAGAGCGATCCGCAGCCGCTGCCGTACCTGGATTCCCCGTTCAACCGGTCCGCGGGTGCGGTCGATATCGCACTCGAGGTCCGGCTGCAGACCGCTGCGATGCGCGCCGCTGGCAACACCGGTGACGTTATGAGCGCATCCAACGCTACCGACAGCTATTGGACGCCCGCCCAGTTGCTCACCCACCATGCCAGCAACGGCTGCAATCTGCGAACGGGCGATCTGCTGGGCACCGGCACGCTGTCGGGAGCGCGTCCGGACCAGGCCGGTTCGCTGCTCGAACTGAGCGCGGGTGGAAAGCAGCGCATAGTGCTATCCAATGGCGAAGCGCGCAGCTTCCTGGAAGATGGGGACTGCGTGATCCTGCGCGGGGTTTGCGCGCGCGATGGCTATCGGCGCATTGGTTTGGGCGAGTGCCGCGGGACGGTGGAATCGGCAGTCCCGTAAACGTGCTGCCCCACCGCGGCATGGCGCTCCTGCATGCCCACATCCGGTCGTCGGGGCGACGGCAACGATGTTGCACCGCGCCGGCAAAGCACTACGGACGCTGCATCAAATCCAGAACTTAACTTCCTCGGTGGGCTCGCCGGCCACCGTGAAGTACTTCTGCTGCCACGCCGCCGTAGGGTCCAGGCCCGCAAACGCAACGTTGGGGTCCTTCGGATTCTTCTGCAGTTGAAAGCGCCAGCGGTAGTGATCGTAGACATCCATCACATGCGTGGCATACGCCGCGGCCAACGCTTTGTGCCCACGGATGATCAGCAGGTTCTCGTCATTATTGGTCGACGCCCGCAGCCCCAGGTTGTGGCTGCCCACCACCACGACGCAGTTGTCGGAAAACGGGTCGATCACGCAGATCTTGTCGTGGATGACGGCAAAACCCAGGGTCAGCAGTTCATTCGTCCAATAATCAAAATCGTCGCGAATTTCCGTGGCGGTGACGACGAGGTCCGGTGTATTCGTATCGCGGTGATACAGGTTGGTATTGAAACCCGTCGCGACCGTTCCCGAAGTAGCGGCACCGCGCACGAAGAGCGCCGCATTGGCTTGCTTGGCCTTTGCTATGGCGTCAACGATGGATGGGGTGCCCGGCTCAAACGCCAGGAACACGATGCCCTGCTGGGCGCCCGCGATGAGCGCTTCCACGTCGTCGATGTCCACCGCGGATTTCGGGCTGGTCGAGGTCTTCTCGTAGACGCTGGCATTGGGAGAGAACCATACGCGAACCGTGCTGCCGTCGATGGCAAAGTCCTGCGGCGTCTTTGCGTTGGTTGCTCGAAATCCCGCCTTCTGCGGCCCCAGGCTCAGGCTGCCCTTGGGCGTAGGCTGGGTGTTGGCCACCGGGGTGTCCTGCAGTATCCGGTCCCAGTAATCCTTGTATACCGCTGCGAGGCCTGCATCCTGGATGAGGATGGCATTGTTGCTCTGGCCGCAGGTGCCCGTGAACGTCCAGTTGGTGCTGCCGGTGAGCACGGCCTCCGGGGTACCCCGTGGGTCCACGCACACCACGAACTTGTTGTGTCCGATATGGCCCTTGGGCATGAAGCGGTCCTGCATGCTGTGCAAATGTCCGTTGGCATGCAGGTCGGCGCGGCTTGACCGGTTGGTGTCGTCGGCCACGCCGGCTTCGGACAGGATCAGGTTCATGGCGGGCGTCTTGAGTACCGGCACCAGGTCGGGGTCGTTGAGTTCATAGAGCGCGGCATAGCAGCTGCCGCCGGTGGCTTCAGCGCGGGCGATGGGGATCTGCAGGGCCGCGATCAGGGCGCCGCCCAGTTCGCTGCGCATCGGGTCGCCGCTTTGCGTGAGGTGCTTGCGCAGCGCTCCGGGGTCGCGCACCAGCTGGCCCTGCTTGTTCTTGACCAGCGGTATGACTTCGGTCAGGGCCTGGGTGGAGAGGATGCCGCGATTGAAGTAGCAGGCGATGTTGTCGCTCACCACCGGGTTCAGGGTTACCGTATTGGTGGTGGATGTCCAGGATCCCTTGATCAGGGAGTTTCCCCCGTCCTTGATCATGGCCGTGATCACATAGCGGTAAGTGCCGCCGGCCTTGGCTTCCACGTCGCGCCATATGAATTTTTGTATCGGCCAGATGTCCGTGGTCTTTTGCGTCCGCTGGGTCCTGCCGTCGGGAAGCATCTTGGGCAGGGAGTCGCGGTCGCCGGCAAAACCCACCCAGCTGGGGAGTGTTGTGGTTGTCCCCGTGTTCACATCCACGCGCTGCACGCAAAATCCCAGACAGTTGGCTATGGGGCCCCCGGGGTTCCAGGCCAGGATGGCGACATCGTTATTGGCGCAGGCGCGCGAGGTAGGTGTCGTGGCGGGCGTAGTGTCCATGGCGTCCTTGCCTCCCCGGAGTTTGCGGCAGGAAATATACGGCTGGATAGTCACCCGGGTTTGTGACCATGGTGTTAACGCCGTGAGAACCCCGGTGGCGCCGATGCGTGTTTGCGCCGGAAGCTGCCACGTCACAAGCGGGGCTGGCCAACGCCCCAGGACGTTGCCGGGGTCATCGCCATGCGTGCTGGCGCACGGAGTTGGGGGGTACCGGCGTGGTAGCTTGACTGCACACCGCCTCAGCCTGGGTCGCCTCGATGCCGATTCTCATTGACAAGGAGCCGGATCAGGCGTGGATCGTCTCGCACCTGGCCGACGAATGCCATTCACCGCCCGACGAGGTGGCGCGCCTGTACGAACATGAAATGACGGCGCTGGCCGTCGATGCACGCGTGACGAAGTTTGTGCACATCTTTGCGATCCGCAATGTCATCAAGACCTTGCACCCCCACGTCAACCACCAACTGGCCCCGAAGCCCGCAGGCGCGACCGCGCTTGGGACCGTGCGCTCACTGGCATCGTAACAATGGAAATGACCGCGGCTGAGTCTGAATCTGTTGTCCGGCGCGGGACCGTGGTTGCCGTGCGGGGCAGCGTGGTGGACGTGCGCTTCGAGCCCCCGTTGCCCGCGATCCGCTCGATCCTGCGCGCGGGCACGCACGACGACATCGTCATCGAGGTGATGGCGCAGCGCGATGCGCACCACGTGCGCGGCATCGCCCTGACGCCCACGGAGGGATTGGCGCGCGGCAGCGCGGTCACGGATACCGGGGGCCCCCTGATGGCGCCGGTCGGCAAGGCCATCCTCTCCCGGATGCTGGACGTCTTCGGCAATACCATCGATCGCGGTCCGGCCTTGACCGACGTCCATTGGCACCCCGTGCACCGCGCCGCGCCGCCCTTGAGCGCAAGAACCACGAAATCCGAGATCTTCGAGACGGGCATCAAGATCATCGATGTCTTGACGCCGCTGGAGCGCGGCGGCAAGACCGGCCTGTTTGGCGGCGCCGGCGTGGGCAAGACCGTGCTGCTCACGGAAATGATCCACAACATGGTGGGCCACCATGAGGGCGTCAGCATCTTTTGCGGTATCGGAGAGCGATGCCGCGAAGGCGAGGAGCTCTACCGGGAAATGAAACAGGCCGGCGTGCTCGACAACATGGTCATGGTGTTCGGGCAGATGAACGAACCGCCGGGCAGCCGTTTCCGGGTGGGGCACGTGGCGCTGACGATGGCGGAATATTTTCGCGATGAGGAATCGCGCGACGTGTTGCTCCTCATCGACAACATCTTTCGGTTCATACAGGCGGGGATGGAAGTGTCGGGCATGCTGGGGCAGATGCCCTCGCGGCTGGGATACCAGCCGACCATGGGCACGGAACTCGCGCAGCTGGAAGAGCGCGTGGCCAGCACCACGGCGGGCGCCATTACGTCCATACAGGCCGTCTACGTTCCGGCGGATGATTTCACGGATCCGGCGGCCGTCCATACGTTCTCGCACCTGTCGGCCTCCATCGTGCTCGCGCGCGAGCGTGCCAGCGAGGGGCTCTACCCGGCCATCGATCCGCTCCAGTCCCAGTCCAAGATGGCGACGGCGGGCATCGTGGGGCAGCGGCATTACGCCCTCGCCCAGGAGATCCGCCGCACGCTGGCCCAATACGCGGAACTCAAGGACATCATCGCCATGCTCGGCCTGGAACAACTCTCGCCGGGCGATCGCAAGGTCGTGGCGCGTGCCCGGCGCCTCGAGCGCTTCCTCACGCAGCCGTTCTACACGACGGGGCAGTTCACCGGCCTCAAAGGCCGCACCGTCGCGCGTGGCGCCGCCCTCGATGGCTGCGAGCGCATCTTGCGCGACGAATTCAAGGATTACCCGGAAAGCGCGCTCTACATGATCGGCACGATCGACGAAGCTGGGCCGGTCGCCGCTGTTAATGCCGCAGCTAGTGCCGCTGTTAATGCCGCGGCTAATGCCGCCGCTAGTGCCGCAGTTACTCCGGCGATTACGCCTGCCGCTACGGCCGCCGTCCCTGCCGCTGCGCCGATGCCGGCAAAGCCGCGCCCTGGCGCCAAAGCTGCCCATGCGTCTTAGGATCCTCGTACCCTCGGCGGTCTTCGCCGACCTGGCGGATGTGACCCGCATCACCTGCGAGACGCGCGCCGGCCATTTCGGCCTGCTGCCCCATCGGCTCGACTGCGTGGCCGCTCTGGAGCCGGGCATCCTGAGCTACGCGACCGCCGTCGATGGCGAACGGTTTGTCGCCGTCGACGACGGGACTCTGGTCAAGGCCGGACCGGAAGTTCTGGTTTCCGTCCGCAGGGCCATTGGCGGCAGCGACCTGCAGGACTTGCGGGCGAGGGTTGAGCAGGAATTCCTCAAATTTGACGAGGAAGAGCGCAGGCGGCGCCTGGTGGTCGCGCGTATCGAACAGAACCTGCTGCGCCGGTTGGCGGATCGCGCATATGCCTGACCGCCAATATGCCTCGGGGCATCGGCAACGCGCACTTGCGGACGCGGTGGGTAACGCGTCGGCGCGCAAGTTGCAGGCGCGTCAGGCCGCGTCCCAGGAGTTTGGCAATAGCCTGGGATTCATGGGACTGATCGGATGGTCGGTAACGACGCCGACGCTGCTGGGCGTGGTACTGGGCCATTGGCTCGACGGCGGCCATCCGGGGCGGGTGTCGTGGACGCTGACCCTGATGACGGGGGGCATAGGCCTGGGCTGCTTTACCGCGTGGTACTGGATTGCCCGGGAAAGCAGAAAATCGGATCACCACGGAGCGGGCGACGATGCATGAGACCCTGCCGCTCGTCCTGGCATGGCTGGCGGGCACCCTGCTGGGGGTGATGTTCTACGGTGGCCTGTGGCTGACGATACGGTGGGCACACCGGCCCGGCGCGCCGGTCCTCTGGTTCCCCGCCAGCTTCCTGCTGCGCATGGGCCTGGCCCTGGCCGGCATCTATTTCGTGGGCCGCGATGGGGGACTGGCGCTGCTCGGCTGCCTGGTGGGTTTCGTGCTCGCGCGCTTCTGGGTGGCGGCGTGCATACGGCCACGGCACGGCACTGCACCGGCAGGGATATCGCGTCATGCATCTGAGTCCTGACGAGATTGTTCTCTGGCAATACGGGATCCTCAGGATCAATGCCACGATCGCCATTACGTGGCTGATCATGATCTTCCTGGCCCTGGGTTCGCGCATGGCAACGCACAAGCTGTCGGCGAACGCAAAGCGGACGCGCTGGCAGAACCTGCTGGAAATCGTCGTGACGGAAATGGAACAGCAGATTGCGGCTATCGGCGTGCGGCATGCTGCCCGCTATCTGGGCTTCGTCGGCACCTTGTTTCTTTTTGTTGCTACGGCCAGCTTGTTGACGCTGCTGCCCGGATACATCCCGCCGACCAGTTCGCTCTCGACGACAGCAGCGCTTGCGCTGTGTGTCATGGCGGCGGTGCCGGTGTTCGGCATCCGCGAGCAGGGCCTGCGTGCCTATCTGGCGTCCTACTTTGAACCTACGTTCATCATGTTCCCCTTCAATGTCATCAGTGAGCTTTCGAGGACGATAGCCCTGGCGGTCCGCCTGTTTGGCAACATGATGAGCGGCGTGATGATCACGGGCATCCTGCTCACGATCACACCGCTGCTGTTCCCGGCCGTTATGACCGCACTGGGGCTGCTTACCGGCATGGTGCAGGCCTATATCTTCAGCGTTCTGGCCGCGGTCTACATCGCGGCTGCCCTGGGCGCGAACGCACCGGCACCGGCCGCGTTAACACACACTGACCCGTCTTGAATAAGGCCCTATGGAAACCCTTTCGATCATCGCTGTAGCCTCCATCGTCATGGCCGGTCTCACCACCAGCTTTGGCTGTCTCGCACCCGCCCTTGCGGAAGGCCGCGCGGTGGCCACGGCCCTCGAAGCGCTGGCCCAGCAGCCGGACGCCTCCGCCACCATCACCCGGACCCTCTTCGTGGGGCTCGCGATGATCGAGTCCACCGCCATCTACTGCTTCGTGGTGTCGATGATCCTGATCTTTGCCAACCCGTTCTGGACGGCCGCCACGGCCCAGGTCGCCGGGAAGTAGTTCGTGCACATCGACTGGTTCACCGTCGGCGCGCAGGTGGTCAATTTCCTCGTGCTGGTCTGGCTGCTCAAGCGCTACCTCTATAAACCCATCGTCCAGGCCATCGCGGCGCGCGAGGCACGCACCGCGGCTGAGCTCGCGGATGCCGACGCCAAGGAGCAAGCGGCCACGGAACGCAAGGCCCAGTACGAGAAGATGGCAGCGGACCTGGCCACGCAGAGCGTGGCTCTACAGGACCAGGCGCGGCAGGCAGCTGCGGTGGAGCGCGAGCGATTGCTCGCCGATGCTCGCCGCGCAGCCGACCGCTTGCGCGATGAACGCGAAAGGGAGCTGCGCAGCGAGGTCGATGCCCTGGGCAAGGTGATGGGACAGCGCGTCTGCACGCAGGTGATGGCCATTGCCCGCAAGACACTGGCCGACCTGGCCGACACGGATCTGGACGGGCGCATTGGCACCCTGTTTACGCAGCGCCTGCTGGCGCTGGACCCGCAGGCGCGGGCCGCTCTGACGGCGACAGCTGTTGCACCGGCGGGGGCAACGGCGGAGACAGCAGCGGGGACAACAGCGGGGACAACAGCGGGAACAACAACGGGAACAACAACGGGAACAACAAGGGGAACAACCGCGGAGCCAGCCCCCGGGCCGGTTCCGGGCTCGGCGCTGGCGGGTGCCCAGGTGCGCAGCGCATTCGCCCTGCCGCAGGCGCAGCGCGACGCGATCGCGGGCGCGCTCGGCTCCGTGCTGGGCGTGACGATACCCATACGTTTCGACCTTGCGCCGGAATTGATCGGCGGAATCGAGTTGACCGCCAATGGCCAGAGAGTGTCCTGGAATATCGCCGATTACGTGGCGACGATGGCGCGCATGGCAAGCGTAGACCTCGAGCGGGTGGATCTGGACGGGCCAGAATCCGCACCGGCCGCCGCGTGAAGCCGTCGCCGCCCGTGCTTGCCGGTGCCATCGACCGGGTCTTCGAGGCCCTGCAGGCCGCCTGCTCGCAGGTGGCTGCGCCCATGGCGCCGCGCGAGGTGGGAACGGTGTTGTCGGTAGCGACCGGCATCGCCAAGGTTGGCGGCCTGGCGGGTGTGGGGTTTGGCGAGATCGTCCGGTTTGCCGCTGGCGAGTCGGGTATTGCCTTCAATATCGACGAGACGGAGATCGGCGTCGTCCTGCTGGGCGATCACTGGCTGCTTGAGGCGGGCGATCCGGTCGAACGCAGCGGCCGCGTCATGGATGTGCCGGTAGGCGCGCACCTGCTGGGGCGTGTCATCGATCCACTGGGGCGGGAACTCGACGAAAGGGGACCGGTAGGCGGCGCGGATCGCTTGCCGATAGAACGCCCCGCAACCGCCATTCTCGACCGCGCGCCGGTAACGGCACCCCTGCAGACCGGCATCAAGGTCATCGATGCGCTCATACCCATAGGGCGCGGCCAGCGGCAGCTGATCATTGGCGACCGCCAGACCGGCAAGACCGCCATCGCGATCGACACGGTTCTGAACCAGCGCGGCCGCGGCGTGGTGTGCATCTATTGCGCCATCGGCCAGCGTGCTTCCGGTGTGGCCAAGACCATCGCCGCCCTGCGCGAACACGGCGCGATGGAATACACGGTCGTCGTGGTGACCGAAGGCAGCGACGCAGCGGGCCTCACGTATATCGCGCCCTACGCGGCGACCAGCATCGCCGAACACTTCATGGAGGCCGGGCAGGATGTACTGATCGTCTACGACGATCTCACCCAGCACGCGCGCACCTACCGCGAAATCTCCCTGCTGCTGCGCCGGCCGCCGGGACGCGAGGCGTTTCCGGGGGATATCTTCTACCTGCACGCGCGTCTGCTTGAGCGTGCAACCCACCGGCGCGCCGAGTTGGGTGGCGGTTCGCTCACCGCCTTGCCCATCGTCGAGACCGAGGCGCAGGATATCTCGGCCTACATACCCACCAACCTCATATCCATCACTGACGGCCAGATCTACCTGTCACCGACGCTGTTCGAGATGGGTCGCTTGCCCGCCATCGATATCGCCAAATCCGTCTCGCGGGTTGGCGGACATGCCCAGCACGCGGCGCTGCGCGATGCCGCCGGTGAACTCAAGCTTGCCTACGCGCAGTTCGAGGAACTCGAAACCTTTGCGCGCTTCGGCGCCCGCCTGGATGAGCCGTCCCGGCGCACCATCGCGCATGGACAGCGCATACGCGCCTGCCTGGAACAGGCCGAATATGCGCCGGTGCCGGTGCCTGCCCAGGTTGCCATCCTGCTGGGACTCGACGCCGGCGTTTTCGACGCCATCGCCCTGGAGGATATGCCGGCCGCTGAACACGCGGTTGTCGAAGTGGCAAGGACGATGGCGGCTCCTATTTGCGAGCAGACAGAATCCGACGTGCCGCTTGAACCGGCGCAGCGGCAAACGTTTATCGACCGTGTCCGCCAGGCGGTACTTTCCTTTCAACCGCCACCGCCGTTGCAACCGCCCCCCGATGGGGACCGCGACAGCCCCCGGTTGCCGCCGCCGGCCGCACCCGCCCAGGCACCGTGACCAATACCCTGGTGGGCATGCGCCGCAAGATTGGCAGCGCCCAGGATCTGCATGGCGTGGTTCGGGCGATGAAGACGATCGCGGCGTCGGGGGTTGCCGAGTACGAGCGGTCGCTGCTGGCCTTGGAGCACTACCGCCGGACGGTGGAACTGGGCCTGGGTGCGTGCCTGCGCAGCGCGCAGCCGGCCGGCGCCCGTCCTCGCGGCACGCGGCCAGTGCGCGACCCGGCCAGCAGAATGACGGTCTTTGTCTTCGGATCGGACCAGGGTCTCGTTGGGCAGTTCAACGAATCCGTAGCCAACTTTGCCGTGCAGGTGCTCGCGGAGGAGCGCGGCGAACAGCAGGTCTGGGCGGTGGGCGAGCATGCCGATACCGCTCTTGCCGGTGCCGGCGTGCAAGTGGCCGGCATGCTGGCCGTTCCGGCTACCTTGCAGGCAATTCCGGATCTCGTGGGGCAGGTGCTCGATCATGCGCCGCAAGCCAACCGGGAGGGAACCTCCTCGGAACTGCACCTGTTCTTCAACCGCCCGGAGCCGGGCGAGGTTCCCGTGCCGGTTCACGCGAAGCTGCTGCCGCTGGATGAAGCATGGCGCCGCGAGATGATGGACCATGCGTGGCCGACCCGGACGCTACCGCAGGTCTTCGACCGCGCCGAAACGACCTTGGCGGCGCTGATTGGCGAGTACCTGTTCATTGCCATTTACGCGGCCTGCGCCCAATCCCTCGCCAGCGAGAACTCGAGCCGGCTGGCCGCCATGGAGCGCGCGGACCGCAATATCGCCGACATGCTCGCGGATCTGGGTGCGAGCTATCACCGCATGCGTCAGGCCAGCATTGACGAGGAACTCTTCGACGTCATCTCCGGCTTCGAGTCCCTGGCAGCGCCGCACGGGGCCCAATGAAGGGCCCTGCAACGCAGAGCTTGCTATCGCTTTGCGCGACCCCGCTGGCAAAGCGCCCGCGGGTTGGCGCGGGTTGCGCCGGCTTTCACGCCACGCGCAGCACCGGTTCGAAGTCGGCCTGCTCGCGGATGGTTGCGAGGAGCCACATCCAGGCAGCGGGGTTTTGTTCGGTAAAGCGCAACCATCCCTCGACCTGCGCTTGGACGAAGCGTGCGCGGGTGTCGCGGTTCTTCAAACCCGCGAGATTGTGGATGGCGTGCGTGATTTCATGCATGACGACGACCGCGCGGTGCGGTCCCTGCAGGCCTTCGTACACCTCGATCAGCCGGGTTGCGGGGGCAAAATAGCCGTCGACGCTGTGGCGCACGGCCGTTTCGTGCCGCAGCCGCACGATACGCACGTCGTGGCGGCCGATGCGCACGGCGGTGGGCACCAGGAATTGCGCGTGCGGCGCGCCCATGGCAACGCGGGCGTAGTCCGCGCCCCGCTTGTTGTCCTTGCCCAACAGCCCGTTGAGCCAGGTCCAGACCTGCGCATTGGTCTGCGCGAAAGACACGAGGCCCGCCGCAATGCTCTGCGTGAACGCTTCTTCGATGCAGCCATCCTGGCAGCCCGCGGCCTTGTGGATGATGTAGGTCACCACCTTGAGGAAGTAGCGCGCGAGTTGCCGGCCTTCCAGTGATTCGTGCAGCCAGACCAGGCCCTGGGACAGATCGTATTCGTACAGGCGCCGCTTCACCGTCATTGCCGAGCGCGGCGCGTGGAGCACCATCAGGCGGTACGGGCCGATGGCGATACGCATGGGAAATGCTAGGCGCAGTTCCTTGATTTCATTGAGTTTTCGCATACTTGCTCTCGAGGCATAGGGCAATCAGGGGAGAGCTTGGGGCGGCGCAAACCTTGCCGCCGGTGCGTTGGTGCCGGCGGGACCAGCGCAAACGAGAACCCATCGTAGCGCGGAAATCAGGCCGATTTGCGGTAGGTGCCTGCCGGATCCGGCATTGAATTTGGGATGCCGTTCAGCCGGTATCTACAGCCGGGATGGCGTACGCCGACCAGCGCCAGACGGCGCCGCGGCATTTCCATTAAAGTCAATTAAATCAGGTAAATAGGCGAAACTGGGACGCCCGCCAAGATCGACTGCGGACGTGAAACGTCAATTCCGGTAACGCTCCAGCGCGTCGCCCAGCCGGTCGCGCAAGTTCCCCAGCCACGGCTCAAAGTGTTTCCACTGGTCCAGCCCTTCGCGGAAGATGGGCTGGCGGACCTGCTCGGAACTGGCCGTGCGCACGCTGCGCGCGGTGCGGTGAAACTCCACGCAGCCGGGTTCGAACTCGAGGTGACAGAAGTCGAGAATGCGCCGCACCTGGCGTTCCAGATCGTCCACCACATCTTCATGATGCACGCGCAGGACCCGGCCGGGCAGCGCCACATCCCAGTGTTCCATGAGCTCCAGGTAGGTGCGGTAATAACGGGCGATATCGTCGATGCCGTAGCTGAACTCCTGGCCGTTGGCAAACAGCTGTTTCAGGTTGGAGAAACAGCAGGCCATGGGCTCGCGCCGCGCATCGATGATCCTGGCATTGGGCACGATGAGGTGGATGAGGCCGATATGCCGGAAGTTGTTGGGCATCTTGTCGATGAAAAACGCCCGGCCCAGGCTGCGCAAAACCCGGGTTTCCTTGAGGAAGCGCTCACCCAATTTTCGGCAGTCGTCAGCGCTGAGTTGTGCCAGGGCGCCCGGGTAACGCGGGTTGTCCAGATCGGGCTCGCGGCCCTGCAGCTCGGCGGCAAAGCGCTGGATGTCGGGCAGTTCCTGGGTGCCTTCGACCTGCGAATGCGAGGCCAGGATCTGCTCGATCAGGGTCGAGCCCGAGCGCGGCAAGCCCAAAATGAATATGGGGTCGGCCTCGGGCGTACCCCAGCCGGCGCGTTCTTCAAAGAACGCGCGCGTGCAGATGGTTTTTTGCAGGCGCGTATTGTTTTCCAGGATCTCGGGCCGGTAACGACTCTCACTGCGCTTGAGGGTATTGCCACGCTCGTAGTAGGTCCAGGATTCCTCGTAGTCCGCCCGGTCCTCCAGGGCCTTGCCCAGCGCAAAGCACAGGTGGTAGCGATCCGTCGCGGGGGTGCTGGGGTCCGCCTCCTCGGCGCGCATGCGCGCAATCTCATGGTCCAGGAAGCGATACGTCTTGAGATTGGCGAGGCTCCAATAGGCGTCGCCAAATTTCGGGCGAGCCGCCGCCGCGGCGCGATAGGCATCGATGGCCTCGGGCGTGCGGCCCAGGGTCTTGAGGGCGTGGGCGGTGGAAAGATGCAGTGCTGCCACGTCGGCGTCCGGCGTGGCGCCCGCGATGAGTTCGCGGTAGAGGCGTACTGCCTCGTCGTGCTTACCCAGGCCGGCGTAGGAAGAGGCGAGCAGCGCCTTGCCGTCCGGAGTCAACAGCCCCTTGCGTGCCAGAACCTGCAACTGTTCGCGGGCCGCCGAAAATTTGTGCCGTCCGAGCAGGGCGCGGGCATAGTCATGACGCGCCACATGAAAATCGGGCGCTATCCGCAGCACCCCTTCCAGCAGGATTTCGGCGTCATCGAAGGCCTCGCGTGCGATGCCGATCTGCGCCAGCAGCCGCATGGCGTCCGGATCGTTGCCCCGCCGCAGCAGGTAGTCGCGAACGATCTGCTCGGCCGGGCCAAGATCGCCATCGGAGTAGAGGGAGGTCGCGTGAACCACCTCGGGCGGCAGGGCGGCCAGCGTAGCGCTGTGGCTGGCCGCGGTTTGCGCGTTTGCGGCCTCGCCATTCATGCGGTACAGGCCTTCGAGCAGGGTCCAGCTCGAGGGCAGGGCCGGGTTGATATTGACCGCACGCAAAAAAGCGTCGATCGCCCGCAACGCATCGCGCCGGGCCACATAGCAGTGGCCGCGCTCCTGAAAGAGTCGGCTGAAGCGGGGATACCGGCGCTCCAGGTGGTCGAGCGTGGCCATCGCTTCGTCGATGCGGCCCAGAAAACGCTGCGTCATGGCCAGCAGAAACAGTACGTCCCGGTTGTCGGGTACGCGTTGCCGCAGTTCCTGTGCCACGCGCAGCGCACCGGGAAAATCCTTGCTGCCCAGCAGCGCTTGCAGCTCGCGCACGCCGGCTTCTACCGGGATGCTTGCGTCGTCGACTTGCGTCATGAGCGATCCGAAGGGAAAACCTTGGGGGTAAAAAAACGGCGGGCATTTCTGCCCGCCGCCGATCCTACAGTATGAACTGAAGGGTTTAGAACGACATGCCGATGGTCAGGCCGATGATGCGCGGGCGTACCGGCACTTCCTGCTTGAGGAACTCGGTGGAGTTCGTGAACGTGCTGGCGTTCGAATTGCCCAGGTTTGAGCCGTTGATCTGCACGCGCCAATTGTCCTTCGAGATGCCGAAAACGGCGTCGTACAGGGTGTAGCCGGGCATTTCGTAACGCAGCAGCGTCGTCGTGGGGACGGGGACCTGCGACGCGACATCGCCCGACGGGTAGTTGGACGGCTGGTTCGACATCGGGCCGGTATGGTTGGCACCCACCGAGAAGAAAGCCTTGTACGAGTCGATGGTCCAGTCGTAGCGCGCCCGCAGCGAGAACTGCAGCGTGGGCGAGAACGGCGGAGTATCGCCAACCTGTCCATACAGATTGGCAACGGCGTTGCCTTTGATCTGCGTGATGCACTGGCCGAAGTTCTGGCTGGTGGGCTGGTTGTCCGTCAGGCACGGGCTGGCCGATTCCTTGGCGCGGTTGTACGAGGCGTTGCCCTGCAGCGTGAGTTGCCGCGTTGCCTTGCCCGAGAGCTGCAGCTCGACACCATTGGTCGTGTAGTCCGGTCCATTGGTCACGAAGCTCGTGTTGGAGAACTGCGTCGGGCTGAAGAACAGGAACTGCACGTTCTTCCAGGTCATGTGATACGCGGTCGCATCCAACTGCACGCGGTGGTCCAGCAGGCTGGCCTTGTAGCCGGCCTCGATGTTGGTGAGCTGGTCCGGCGTGTAACTGAGCGGACGCTTGTACTGGTAACCGGTTGCGGTAAGCGACTTGTCTGCCTTGGCGCCGCCGAACGGTGCCTCACCGGCCGGCGAGCTGCGGTTGAACGCGCCCGGCCGGAAGCCCTGCGACCACGTGGCGTAGAGCATGGATTCGGTGTCCGGGTGCCAGGCCAGGCTCAAGCGGCTGCGAAAGCCGTTGTACTTGGCATTCAGGCCCTCTGCATCCATATTCACGCCGTGCAGGCATTGGCCATTGGGAACGTTCAGGCAACTCGTGTTGGTGCCGTACTGCGCACCCACCTGATATTCGTCGTAGTGGTAATACCGCGTGCCGGCCGTCAGCGTCAGGGTCTTGGGCAGGATGTCGTAGTCGAACGAGCCGAAGAGGGCCGTCTGCTTGTAGCCGCGTTGCGCGTCTTCGCCGAACGCCGTCGTGTCGCCGCGTTGGCCGGGGTTGGACGTCGTGGTTCCGGGCAGCGTCGCGACGTTCGCGATACAGTCCGCGCCGCCGGCGAGGGCGGTCTGCAGGTTGAGCGGCGTGCAGGAGGGAACCGTCTTGTAGTTGAAGTTCATCACGTCGAAGATCTTGAAATCTTCCCAGTACACGCCGCCCGTGCCGCGAATGAACCAGGTGTCGGGGGTCGTAAGGCGCAACTCGTGGCTCTGGTGGCGGTTCTTGACAATGTCACGCCAGGACGTGATGGGATTGTAGAAAATACTGGGCTTGCCGGCCGAGCCGATACCGCCCGGGCTGGTCGACGTGTAGTACATGCCGCCGGCCGTACGGGTGTAGTTCGAGTAGTCGGCCTGGTTGTCGATGTTGCGGGTCATGAAGCTGCCCGTGTAGACCGTCTTGAAGTCGCCGATCTGACCGTTGAGGGTCCAGGACGTGCTTTCGTAGTTGTCGCGATCCCACGTCGGCGAGAACACCGTCGCCTGCTGGCGGGACAGCGGCTGGCCGTCGGACCCGTACGGGTACTGGGAAAACTGCCCTTGGGAATCCATGTTCTGGTACGTCTGCGATAGCAGCACTTCCCAGTTGTTGTTGATTTCGTACAGGGCGGACAGGCGAATGCCGCGGTAATCGACCGGATTGGAGGCCGAATTGACGAGGTTGAGGTTGTTGCCCACCGGCGTGCCCAGGGGTACGCAGGCGCCGCTGGCCGTTCCGTTGGAAGAGGGCAGGCCATTGGGGCAGGTCGAACCCGAGGTCGGGTGCACCGTGCTGTAGGCCGCGATGCCCGGGTCGGTGTTCTTGTAGGTGAAATTGCTGGCAACGTTGGAAATATAGCCGCCACGGTGGTCGTCATAGACCACGCCGCGGATGGCCAGGTTGTCACCGAACGGCAGGTTCAGCATGGCGCTGGTCTTGGAGTTGGGCGCGCCGCCTGCCGTGACGCCGTAGCCCGCTTCCGCGTCGCCCAGGCTCTTGCCCAGCTTGGGCTTGTTGGTGACATAACGCACCACGCCGGCCTGCGCGCCGCCGCCGAACAGCGTGCCCTGCGGGCCTTCCAGCACTTCGATGCGCTCCATGTCGACGAGGTACACGTCCACATTGCGTCCCGGGAACTGCATGGACTGGTCGTCAACGTACAACGCGACGTTGGGGAAGGGGGCGATCGTCGCCGAGGACTGCCCGCCCTGCGCACCGGCCGACAGGCCGCGCATGAAGATGGTGCCCTGGCCGGGACCGTTGGAACCCAGGCTGACGTTGGGCAGGTACTTGATGGCGTCGTCGATGGACGTGATGCTCAGTTCGCGCAGCTGGTCAAACGTGATGGCCTGAACGGTGATAGGCACGTCCTGGATCGACTCGGCACGGCGCTGCGCCGTGACGGTGATTTCGGGCAGGGTGGCGCCGGGATCGGCTGCATCGGCGGCATACGCGGCGCCGCTCACGGCGGCAGACAGGCCAAAGGCGCTGGCGATGGACCGCGAAAGGACGGAACGCGAGGGTTTCGACTTGGATTTCACTTGCTGGGCCTCTCCGGAAAAGGGCACTCACGAACCCGATATAGGGTTTTAGTTTGTTACGTGCGGTTACTAACCCGGGGAAGCTATCGATCCGATCTGACATCTACATGACACGTACCTGACATATGCCGCTACCTGCTCCTGCGTGTCGCTAAAAGCGCAACTCCACCGCAGCCCTCAGGCGGGCCAGGGCAATGAATACGTCTTAATGTTGGTAAAGCTTTTCATGGCTTCCTGGACCCCTTCCTTGTAGCCCAGCCCCGAGTCCTTGATGCCGCCAAAGGGCGTGAGTTCGAGCCGGTAACCGGGTACCTCACGAACGTTCACCGAGCCTACCTGCAGCTCGCTCACCAGCCGTGTGATCACATCGAGCCGATTGGTGCAGATGCCCGAGGAAAGGGCAAAGGGCGAGGAATTGACGATCGAGATGGCCTCCTCCAGGGCATCGAAGCGCAGGATGGGGGACACCGGCCCGAAGGTTTCTTCGCGCACCACGGTCATGTCCGCACTTACGTTGTCGATCACCGTAGGCGAATACAGCGCGCCCTCGCGCGCATTGCCCACCAGCAGCTGTGCCCCCTGGGATACGGCCTCGTTCACACGTCCTTCGAAGAGGCGGGCGGCGGTTTCGTCGATGACCGTGCCCATGTCGACCTTGGGATCAAAGGGATTGCCGTAAGTCCAGGCGCGGGTGCGTGCCACCAGCTTTTCCACGAAGGCATCGGCAACCTTGCGCTGCACCAGAATGCGCTTGACGGCCGTGCAGCGTTGACCGGAATTTTTGTACGAACCGGCGGCGGCAAGGCCCGCGGCTTCATCGAGGTCGGCATCTTCGAGCACGATGAGCGGGTCGTTGCCGCCCAGTTCCAGGACGATGCGCCGGTAGCCGGTGCGCAGGGCAATCGCCTTGCCGATGGCCACGCCCCCGGTAAAGGTGACGAGCTCCACGTCGGGGTGGGTGATGAGTTCGTCGGCGATCTCGGCCGGGTCTCCGGTGATCACCTGGAACATGGGCTCGGGCAGGCCCGCCTCGTACAGGACATCGGCCAGGGCGAGTGCCGACAGCGGCACTTTCTCCGAGGGCTTGAGCACCATGCGGTTGTTGGTGGCAATGGCTGGCGCGACCTTGTGCGCCACCTGGTTCATGGGGTGGTTGAAAGGGGTGATGGCCGTGATCACGCCCAGCAGGGGGTCGCGCTGGGTATAGACGCGGCGCTTGCGGCCGTGCGGGGTGATGTCGCAGGAAAATATCTGACCGTCGTCGTGCAGGGCAAGATGCGCCGAGAAGTTCAGCACGTCGCGCACGCGGCCCACTTCGTAGAGCGAATCCTTCAGGCACAGGCCCGATTCCAGCGTGATGAGCTCCGAGATCGACGCGGCGCGCTCCATGACCAGGACCGCGGACCTTTGCAGAATCCCGGCGCGGTCGGCGCGCGAAAGCGCCGGGCGGTACCCCTTGGCGTAGGCAATGGCCTCACGAACATCGGTGAGCCGGGCCTTGGGCACGGTGCCGATGCAGCGCCCGGTGTAGGGATCGACAACCTCGATGACCCGCCCGTCGGCGCGCGAGCGGCCGCCAGCCGCGCGCAGCGTTTCCTCTAGAAAGGACGTTTGGTTCATGACTGCATTCCTTCATGTTGAAATGTTGGGGCAACATTGCACATGTCACAATCGCAGATTACCCGTGGGTAGTATCGCGCATGGCCAAGGCAGTGCACGTCGAGGGGCTGGCAAAATCGTTCGCGGGGAAGCCCGCGCTCGTTGATGTCGACCTCGTCGTAGAGCAGGGCGAGATGGTCGTGCTGCTCGGCGCGTCGGGGTCGGGCAAGTCCACCCTGCTGCGTCACTTGGTGGGCGCCGTGCTGGGTGACAAAGGCAAGGTCACCGTGCTGGGGCATGACGTGCAGTCCGACGGCCGCTGTACCCCGCGCATCCGCGAAGTGCGCCGCCAGGTGGGTTTCGTTTTCCAGCAGTTCAATCTTGTGCTGCGGCTGCCCGTCATCGTCAACGTGCTGATCGGCCTGCTCCACCGCGTGCCCTGGTGGCGCTCCGTCTTGGGACGCTTCAGTGTGCAGGAGCGGCGCCAGGCCCTGGAAGCGCTCGCGGCCATGGGCATTGCGGAGACAGCCTGGCAGCGCGCCTCCACGCTATCGGGTGGCCAGCAGCAACGGGCCGCGCTGGCCCGTTGCGTCGTGCAGGGCGCCAAGCTCATTTTGGCCGACGAGCCGGTGGCGTCGCTCGATCCGGAGTCGTCGCGCAAGGTCATGGAGCTGCTCACGCGCCTCAACACCGAGTTCGGTTGCACGGTAATCGTTTCCCTGCACCAGGTGGAACTTGCCGCCCGATATTTTCCGCGCACGGTGGCCCTGCGCCAGGGGCGCGTGGTGTTCGATGGCCCGTCGTCGGCCGTGACGCCCGAAACCCTGGGTGCCCTGTATGCATCGAACTGAGGAGACCCGCAGCATGCCGATCCGAAAAAGTCTCATGGCCCCGATGTCGAGTTGCGCGCGCCTCGTGTCGCTGCTGGGCGCAGTCCTTTTGCTGGCATGCTGGGCGCTGCCGGCGCGCGCCGATGATGCCGCGCCCGGCGAAATCAGTTTCGGCATCATTGCCACGGAGCGTTCCGGCGCCATGCGCAAGATGTGGGAGCCCTTCCTGGCCGACATGGAAAAAGCCACCGGGCTCAAGGTGCGCGGCTACTATGCTACCGATTACGCCGCCATGGTGGAGGCCATGCGTTTTCACAAGGTGCAGATTGCCTGGTTCGGCGCCAAAGCGGCGATCGACGCAGTCGATAGGGCCAATGCAGAGGTTTTCGCCCAATTCGTCGATGCGGATGGTACGCCGGGCTACTACTCCTACATCATCTGCCGCAAGGACTCGCCCATCGCGTCGCTGGATGATTTACTGCGGGACGGCAAGCGGTTCACGTTTGGCGTCGGCGACCCCGACTCCCTGTCGGGCACGCTGGTGCCGGCCTTTTATGTATTCCAGCAGCGCCACATCGACCTGCGCAACCACTTCAAGGCCATGCGGTCATCGAACCACGAAGGCAATTTCCTGGGCGTGCTGGCGGGGCAGGTGGATGCCGCGACCAGCAACAGTGAAATGCTGCAGAAGATCCAGGATACCCAGCCGGAAAAAGCCGCGCAGATCCGCATCCTCTGGACGTCCGAACTCCTGCCGCGCGATCCGCTGGTATGGGACCGCGATCTTCCCGAAAGCGTCAAGGGGCCGATCCGCGGTTTCATCCTGTCCTATGGCCGTGACGCCCGCGAGAAAGGCATCCTGCGCGGCATGTACCACCTTGCCGGTTTCCGCGCGTCGAACAATTCCCAGCTCGCGGCAACGCGTGAGCTCATCGCCCGCTTCGATCGCAAGGGACTGCACTGATGGCGGTAACGGTCGATCCCGCGAGCGCTCGCGCGAGCCATCCGGACGTTCCCCTGCATGCCAAGGGCGGGGGCCTGGGCAGCAAGCTGGTCTGGGTCGTCGCGGTGGCGCTCCTTGCCTGGGCGTGGCGAGGGGCCGAGATCCGGCCCCTCGACCTGCTCGGTTCCTCGGGCAATATGGGGACATTTTCGCGCGAGTTTTTTCCGCCGGATTTCCACGACTGGCGCCTCTTCCTCGAGGAGATGGTCGTCACCATGCAGATTGCCATCTGGGGAACCGTGCTGGCAGTGGTCTGCGCGGTACCCGGCAGCCTGCTGTGCTCGGCCAATATCGTGCCGGCCTGGGTGTACCAGCCGGCCCGGCGCCTGATGGATTCCTTCCGCGCCATCAATGAAATGGTGTTTGCCATGCTCTTCATCGTCGCCGTCGGGCTGGGGCCCTTTGCCGGCGTGCTGGCGCTCTGGGTGCACACGACGGGCGTGCTGTCCAAGCTGTTTGCCGAAGCGGTAGAGGCCATCGATCCGGGGCCGGTGGAGGCCGTGCGCGCCACCGGGGCCGGGTGGTTGGACGAGATTTGCTATGCCGTGATTCCCCAGGTTCTTCCCTTGTGGATATCGTATTCGCTCTACCGGTTCGAGTCGAACGTGCGCTCGGCCTCGGTGGTGGGCATGGTGGGGGCGGGGGGCATAGGTGTCGTGCTTTATGAAATGATTCGCAGCTTCGAATACGCGCAGACGGCGGCCGTCCTGGTGATCATCATCCTGGCGGTGACGGCCATCGACATGCTCTCGGCGCGCATCCGGGCGAAGTTCCTGTAGACCGCAAGGAGTAGGCAGTGGCAGAAAAGACCGTGCACTTGAATGGCGTTGATTACGCGTGGCCCAGCCGCCCCGTGGTGGTTGTGTGCATCGATGGTGGCGACCCCGCCTACCTTGATGCGGCCATCGCCGAGGGCATCGTGCCCAATATGGCGCGGTATCGCCGCGAGGGCTTCTACGCCGTCAGTCAGGGCACGGTACCCAGCTTTACTTGCCCCAACAATATGTCGCTCATCACGGGCTCGCCCCCGTCCGTGCACGGCATTTCGGGAAACTTCACGTTTGATCCGGCCACCGGCGAAGCGGTCGTGATGACGGGACCGGAATTGCTGCGCAGCCGCACCATCCTCAAGGAATTTGCCGATGCCGGCGCCCGCGTCGTGGCCATAACGGCCAAGGACAAGCTGCGCCGGCAGCTGGGCAAGGACCTCATCCCCGCGCGCGGCGACATCTGCTTCTCGTCGGAGTTTGCCGACCGCTGCACGCTGGCCGAGAACGGCATAGAAAACGTGCTCGACTTCGTGGGCCGGCCGCTGCCCGACATGTATTCCATGGACCTATCCCTTTTCGTTCTGGAGGCGGGCGTGAAGCTGCTCGAACAGGGTCACCGCGACCTCATGTTCCTGTCGCTCACCGACTATATCCAGCACAAGCACGCGCCTGGCGACCCGGTGGCGAGCGAGTTCTACCGGCGCCTCGACGCGCTTTTTGGCCGCCTGGAAGGCCTGGGCGCCATCCTGGCCCTGACGGCCGATCACGGCATGAACGACAAGTCGCTCGCTGACGGCAGCCCCAACGTGGTTTTTCTGCAGGACGTCCTCGACAACAGCTTCGGCCCGGGCACCACCCGCGTCATCTGTCCCATCACCGATGCCTTCGTGCGCCACCACGGCGCCCTGGGCGGCTTCGTGCGCGTCTGGTGCCTGGACCCCAAGGTGACAGCCGCGATGATCATCGATCGCATCAAGGACATCGAGGGCGTGGGCGAGGCCCTCACCCGCGACCAGGCCTGCCAGCGCTTCGATCTGCCGGCCGATCGCGAAGGCGATGTGGCCGTGGTGGCCACGCAAAACGCCGTCATCGGCGGCGCCCGCCGCGAGCACGATCTCTCTGCCCTGGGTGGCGCGCGCCTGCGCAGCCACGGCGGCACGACCGAGGCCCACGTTCCCATCCTGGTCAGCGTGCCGGTGAGCCCAAGCTACCAGGCCCGCGCAAAAGGCGGGCTGCACAGCTACCAGGTGTTTGACTACGCCATCAATGGCACTGCCGCCTGAGCACACCATGACGAACCGCGACCCGTACCTGCTCACCCCCGGCCCCCTCACGACCACCGAAGCCACCCGCGCCGCCATGCTGCGCGACTGGGGCTCGTGGGACCGTGCCTTCAACGAGATCACCGCCTCGGTGTGCCGCGATCTCGTGCGCATTGCGCACGGCGAGGACACGCATGTCTGCGTGCCGCTGCAGGGCAGCGGAACCTTTGCGGTCGAGGCGGCGCTGGGCACGCTCGTGGCCAGGGATGCCAAGGTGCTGGTCCCCAACAACGGCGCTTATTGCCAGCGCATCGGCAAGATCCTCGGCCGCATCGGCCGTGGCTGCGTGATGCTCGATTTCCCCGAAGACGAGCCGGTGGACCCGGCGCGCATCGAGGCGGCGCTGCGGGCCGATGCGGCCATCACCCACGTCGCCATGGTCCACTGCGAAACGGGCACGGGCGTACTCAATCCCCTTCCGCAAGTGGCGCAAGTGGCCGAACGCCTGGGCCGCGCGCTAATTGTCGATTCCATGAGCTCGTTTGCGGCGCTGCCCATCGACCTGCGGGCCCTGCGCATCGATGCCCTGATTGCTGCTTCCGGCAAATGCCTCGAGGGCGTGCCCGGCATGGGATTCATCATTGCCCGCAAGTCCGTCATTGAAGCGGCCGAAGGCAATTCATCCTCGCTGGCCATGGACCTGCATGACCAATGGGTGTATCTGCAGCGTACCGGCCAGTGGCGCTTTACGCCGCCCACCCATGTGATGGCCGCGCTGCGCGCGGCCATCGACCAGTATCTGGCCGAAGGCGGACAGCCGGCGCGCCTGGCCCGCTACCAGGATAACTGCCGGGTCCTGGTCGAGGGCTGCAAGGCGCTGGGGCTGCGGCCCTTTCTCAAGGACGAACACCAGGCGCCCATCATCGTCACCTTCCACGCGCCCGACATCGCCGGCTACAAATTTGCGACGCTGTACGAATCCGCGCGCAGCCAGGGCTTCATCCTGTACCCGGGCAAGCTCACCCAGGTGGAAACCTTTCGCGTGGGTTGCATCGGGGCCATAGACCGCACGGTAATCCTCCAGGCGGTGGAGGCGATGCGCAACGCGCTGGCGGCCATGCGCGCCTGAAAGGCCGGGCCCGCGGGATGCAATACGACCTCGCCATCGTGGGTGCCGGCATACTGGGTCTGGCCCACGCCTGCGAGGCGCAGTCGCGGGGCCTCAAGACCATAGTCTTTGAAACCCACGCGCGCTGCACGGCCGCCTCGGTACGCAATTTCGGCTTTGTCACCATCAGCGGCCAGCGCCCGGGCACCACCTGGTCGCGCGCGCGTCACTCGCGCGATACCTGGGCACGCCTCGCGGCCGAAGCGCAAATCCCCGTCCAACACCACGGTGCCTGGATCCTGTGCCGGCGCCCGGAAGCCGTGGCGGTAGCCCGTGCGTTCCTGCAGACCCCGGAAGGGCAGGGCTGCACCCTGCATGGCCCCGGGGAATTTGCGGCGCTGACGCAGAAGAACCCCAAGTTGGGTGCCCTGGCGCTGCATAACGCGCTCGGTCTGCTGCACAGCCCGCTCGAACTGCGGGTCGAATCTCCCAGCGCGCTGCCGCGTCTGGTCCTGTGGTTGCGGGGCAAGGGTGTACGCATGGAAACGCATTGCGGCGTGGAGCGGGTGGAACAAGACCGCATCCACACCACCAAGGGTATCTACACCGCGCGGCAAACCGTGCTGTGCACCGGTGCCCAACTGCATGGCATCGCCGGCAGGGCCTGGCATGGCCAGCCCATTGATCTTTGCACCCTGCAGATGGTGCGGCTGGAAGCACAGGACGGGTTCCAATTACCGGGCGCCGTGCTCAGCGACGAAAGTCTCGCCCGGTACCCGGGCTGGACCTGCCTGCCCGAGTGCCAGCCGCTCCAGTACCGGCTCAAGGCCGAAGCGCCGCACCTGCTCGAGAACGGCATCCACTTCATCGCCGTGCAGGACGCGGACGGCAGCATTGTTGCCGGTGACTCCCATCGCTACGGGGACGCCGAGTTCATCGGCAGCCGTGCGGACATCGAGGCGATGATCCTCGAGCTGGCAGGCAAGACACTGAACCTCAGGCAACTCCGGGTGCGTGAGCGCTGGACCGGTGTCTACCCCCGTCACCCGGCGCACGACGCGCTCATCTATCGGCTCGACGACACCACCACGGCGGTACTTGTCACCAGCGGCACGGGCGCGAGCACCGCCTTTGGCATTGCCCGCGATACGCTCGACACGATCCTTGCCTGAATGTTTGCGTCCCCAAAGGCAGGGCGCACGCGATCCAGCGTCAACCCATGCGGATGCTGTTCGCACGTGCCGGCCGTGCGGTACGCCGCGGCATGCGTACCGCGACTGGCTATTGCACGGCGGGCTTGCGCCGAATGGCGATGGCAGCCACGGCGGACGCCGCCATTAGCAACAGGCTGACGGCGTTGACCACGGGCGTGGCGCCTTCGCGCATGCGGCCGTAGAGAAACACCGTGAGCGGCGGATCGGATCCCGTCAGCAGCAGCGTGGTGTTGAAATTTTCAAACGACATCAAGAAGGCGATCACGGCGCTGCCGATCAGCGCCGGCCGCAAGAACGGGAGCACGATGGTGGTAAAGGCTGTCCAGCGCGTAGCGCCCAGGTCGAGCGCGGCTTCTTCCAGCCCGGGATCCAGCCGTTTGAGCCGCGCGGCAATGGTCAAGGTGGCAATCGCCGCCATGAAGGACACCTGTCCGCAAATCACGAGCGGCAGCCCGGGCCGTAAAAAGTCCAGGTCCATGCCCCACCAATCATCAGCGAGCTCGGCGATACGGCTCGCAAACGACAGGATGGATACGCCCAGGATGACCCCGGGCATCACCAGCGGCACCAGCAGCATCACGCCGAGCAGCCCCTTGCCGCGGAACGCGTGGCGCTCGAGTAGCATCGCGCTTGCCGTACCCAGCCCGACGGAAATGAGCGCCACAAAGGAAGCCACGATGCAGCTCGTGGCTATGCTCGATAGCAGCGGACCATCCTGCAGCAGGCCCACGCGTCCGCGCGCCGCGTCGCCGATGAACCAGTCGAGCACGAACCCCCGCCAGGGTGGCGCCGGATAAGCGGCGTCATTGAAGGCAAAGACGGCCACGACCGCGAGCGGCGCAAATAAAAAGACAAAGAACGCGGTCAGCAGTACGGCGCGCAGCGGGGATCGCCGGGGCTCCAGGGCCGGAATCATGCGGGGGCTCCGGTTGCCATCACGTGCGCCGCATCACCTGGCCGAGCTGCTGGCCGGTGAGCTTCAACCCGACCCAGACGATGGCGCTCGAGAGCCCCAGCAGCAGCAGGCCGAACGCCGCGCCCTGTTCCCAGTTGGAGCGCACGATGAACTGGTCGTAGATCGCCTCGGTGAACCAGTGCGAGTTCTTGCCGCCCAGCAGGTTGGGCGTGAGGTAGTTGCCCACTGCCAGCATGAAGACGACGATGCAGCCGGCGGCAATGCCCGGAGCGGCGTGGGGTATGACGATGTGCCGCAGCGTGGGCCAGCGGCTGCCGCCCAGGTCATAGGAGGCTTCGAGCAGGGAGTTGTCCAGCGTCTCGAATACGCCGATCAGTGGGACGACCATGAAGAGTAGCGATGTATAGACCAGGCCCGTGAGGATGGTGGCATCGTGATACAGCAGCTCGGGAGCCTCGGATACCAGCCCCAGGGCCAGGAGTCCTTGCGGCAGCACGCCCGATTCCCGCAGCAACAGCATCCAACCCAGGGAGCGTACGGTCTCGCTCGCCCAGAAAGGCACCAGCAGGGCTACCAGCAAGGCCACGCGCACCCGGCCCTGGGCTACCTTGGCCACGTGCCAGGCTACGGGAAAAGCGATTGCCAGCGTGCAGGCCGTGGCCAGCAGCGACATCAGCGCCGTGCGCAGGAACGAGCGCCAATAGCTCGATTCCCCGAAGAAGGTGGCGTACTGGGCAAGGCTGAACGCATGCTCCCGCACCCCGGTGCGTTCGCGCAGTGACAGGATGGCCAGGTCGATTTGCGGTATGACGATCAGGCCCAGCAGCCAGACCAGCACGGGCGCCAGCAGCAGCAACAGGGCGAGCGTACGGCGGTTCACGACAGACGGTTCATTGCAAATGTCATTGCGAACTTCATCGCGTGCTTCGTCGCAAATTTCATCGCAAATTTCATCGCGAATTTCATCGAAGACTACTGCGCAAAGGCCCAGCCCGCGCCCGCCCGGACCGCCAGTTTGAGGGGGGTGCCACGCGGGAATGCGCCGGTCGTGCCGGTGGGCCAGGCCATGCGCAGCGGGGTCGCCATGGTTGCGGCCCGCACCAGCAGCGTGGAGTGCGCGCCGTCGAAGAGCGCCGCATCCACGGTGCCGTGGATCATTGTGTCCGCATCGCTTGCACCATGGCGGTCGCTCTCCAGGCGGATCGCCTCGGGACGCAGGAACACCTCCACCTTGCTGCCCGCTGCCAAACCCGCGGCGCAGCGCACGGCGACGCGCAGCCCGCCATCGAGCTCCACCTCGACATGCGGTTCCTGGGTGCCGACAACCGTGCCGCTCGCCCGGTTCGCCTCGCCGACGAAGCCCGCCACGAAGGCGCTCGCGGGTGCGTGGTAGATCTCTTCGGGGGTGCCCACCTGCTCAAAGTGCCCGCCATTCATGACGGCGAGCTGGTCTGACAGCACCAGGGCTTCGGACTGGTCATGGGTGATGTAGACGAAGGTCGTGCCAAAGTCGGCCTGCAGTTGTTTTAGCTCCACTTTCATCTGCTCACGCAGCTTGAGGTCGAGCGCTCCCAGCGGTTCATCGAGCAACAGCAGCGAGGGTTCGAGGACGAGGCAGCGCGCCAGGGCCACGCGCTGGCGCTGACCGCCCGAGAGCTGGTCCACGCGCTTGCCGGCGCTGCCCGGCAGCCCAACGCGGACCAGCATGGCGGCGGCCTGGTCGCGTGCTCTGGCGCGCGGCACGCCGCGACGGGCAAGGCCATAGGCGACGTTCTCGCCGACGGACATCATGGGAAACAAGGCCAGGTGCTGGAAGACCAGGTTCACCGGCCGTTGGTTGGGGGGGACGCCGATCTGCGACTTGCCGGCGATACGGATATCGCCGGCGTCCGGATCGAGAAAACCCGCGATCATGCGCAACAGGGTGGTCTTGCCGCAGCCCGACGGACCCAGTATGGAAAAAAACTTGCCGGGTTCGACACGAAAGGTAAGTTCCTGCACGGCAGTGAACCCCGCGTACTGCTTGCGGATGCGCTCGACCTCCAGGCCGCCCTGCGACATCTATTACCTCCTCTTGGGGCGGATGGTCTGCGCCAGCGCGCCCCTGCTCCACGGCGCGCACGGCCGCCGCTGGCCGGCTACCGTGGACCCCACCCCGGATGATCAATCGGCGGCGCGGATCCGGTCAAGCACCTTGCCTTCGATTGCTTCTATCCCGGGCGGAACCGCAGGGTACCAGCGGATAGCCTTGCGGGCGGCGGGCGGGAAGCTTTGCGCGAACTGGGCCCGCAGGCGTGCCGGCATCTTGTCGTCGGCGGCCCGCACCGAGGTGAAGCTGCCTACGGCCGCACCCACCCGCGCCGCGATATCGGGCCGCAGGTTGAAGTTGATCCAGGCATAGGCTGCATCGTCGTTGCGGCCCCTGGCCGGCAGCGCGTAGGTGTCGATCCAGCCCAGGGCGCCGGAGCGTGGAGCAATGTAATGCACGTCGGGAAAGTCGTTGTTGAGTTTCCAGCCGCCGGTGTCCCACATCACCGCCACGACCACTTCGCCGCTGCGGAAGGCGTTGAGCAGCTGGTCCTTGTTGTCGTAGAAGAAGCGCAGGTTTTTCTTGCAGTCGGCGATCCGGTCGCCCACCTGGTTCATCAGAGCGGTGTACTTCACTACGTCACCGTAGAGGGAAAACGGGTCCTTGCCCATGGCAAAGGCCGTGGCGATCAGCAGCGGCCGGCGTAGCCGCGCCGAGGCGCGGCCCTTGTACCTGGGGTCGCAGATATCCAGGTAATCGGTGACCGGCGCCTTTTTGATGTCGGCAACCAGCCCGTCGGTGCCCCAGAGGTAGGGCACTGCGTAGACCTTGCCATCGACGGCAGCGCCGGCACGCGCAGCCGCCATCAGCTCGGGGTCGATCCCCGCGGGGTCGATGCGCGTGAGATCCAGCGGCTTGTAGATGCCGA